>JAKLFN010000126.1 GCA_022711195.1 Bacteroidota bacterium | reverse complement strand
TCCGCCGAACGGCTCAAGTTCTTTTTCATCAGTAGAATCTATCCATTCAATCTCTTCGGCAAATCCACATACAGCCCAGGCAAGTCCTCTGGTCCATGTCGAAAATCCCGAGTAACCCTGCTGTGTCCCCGGGCATCTGAAGTTTCCGTCTTTTGTGTTAAAGATCGATTCATGTGCGGTACGGCCCCTGATATCATATATGTCACGGCCTTCACCGTAAAACACCGAATAACGAGCGGTAGCCTTAATATGGTCGAGAGCTCTTCCAAGGAGGCTTATCCTCATATCGCCTTCGCCCTGCATGACATGTCCGAGCCTGTGGCTCACAACAAGCGACCTGCACGACCGTAATGTGTCAACAAAAAGGGAATGCGGTCCGTTGAATGAATGAATGAAACCACCATCCTTTAGGCTGGTCCATCTTGAAGCCTGCACAGCGCCGGAAATCTTCAGCGCCAGCTCATAGAAATTCTTCTCCCACTTATCTGATCTTATCTTCCCCTCATTCATCAGCCGGAGGAGATTCCCGTAGGTGCTTATATTGTTGAATCCGTGGTCGTGAACGCCGGTATGGCTGATATGCGGAGCCATCTTTTCCACGATCTTCTTTCTTGCTTCATCAAGAATACCGGTGTCGCCGGTAGCATCGAAATGAATTATTGCCGATCCGTACTGGAATCCCTGTGTCCACTCTGTCCAGCCTCTGGTAGTATACCTGCCTCCGGAGGTAAAGACCGGCGAGCCTTTTCTTTCATCATAATTATTCCTGATAAGGTTTATTTTCTCTCCTGAAAGGTCCCAGAAAACCTTCAGTTTGCCAGCCAGGGAAGAAGGTGTAAGCTCGGGTGTCAAGTTAATCATGCTGAGATATTTTTATTCAATTTTTGATTTATATAATACCGACCGTGGACTGATCCATGTCTGCAGGAAAAGCGCCCCGGTATAATATTTTATGAGGTTTATAAATATCCTGACACGGACAAAAAGCTTTGGTATAAAGAAAAACAGGAGCCCTGCAATTCCTGCAATAATGCCTGTAACCATGTTGTCGGCAATTGTAAGAAAATGCATGACGAACCCGGGAAGTCCGGTGAAGTTCCTGCTTATATAAACATGCCTGGAGACCTGAACTTCACATTTTGTCAGGGCTGTTGTACTCAGGTTCATCCGTGTACTTCCACCATGATCATGTATTATTGACAAGTCGTTCCAGAGAGCTATTTCCCCTCCGGCTTTACGTATCCTTTTACAGATGTCGACATCCTCATAGTACATCCAGAACTCTTCGTCGAAGCCGTTAAGTTCAGAATAAGCTTCACTCCTTATCAGCATAAGAGAGCCCGAGACCCAGTCGGGGAAGGATACGTCGCCGGCAGTTTTATAAGGAACAAGGTTTTTCAGGGATAATCCCGGGAATCTGCCTCCGCCTGTGCTTCCGCTTCCGTCGTCGCGTACCTGACGGCATGAAGTAATCTGATATTCCGGATGGGCTTTAGCCCTTTCCAGCATTGTGAATGTCTCCTTCTCCCCGGCAACTGTGTCTGGATTCAGGATCATAATGAAATCGCCACAGGCTTTCTCCGCACCCCGGTTACATCCATAACCATAGCCTCCGTTTACCTCGTTCCTGACAAATCGGAATTTCGGAAATTTCTCCTCAATAGCAGAAAGACGCCCGTCACCCGAATTATTGTCAACCACAATGACCTCCATGCTGAAGTTTTCAAGGATGAAAGCATCGAGTGAATCAAGGCATTTTATAAGCTTCTCCCAGCCCTTATAACACACTATGATTACAGAAAGATCCATTGACCGCAAAATAACATTATTAATGCTTAAATACAACCCGAAATTTATTTCAGCTCCTCTTCACCCAGGCCCGCGCCCGGCTCCTCCTCTTCATCGTCCCAAACCTTTACAGGCATCTGCGGACCCTCTTTTCTGTAAATTACGGCAAGCAATATCCCCGAGATCGTCCCAAGCATATGTGACTCCCAGGAGACACTCTGTCCGTATACACCGGGAAAGATACCCCAGACCATCTCACCATACAAAAAGACTATTAGCAGAGAAAGTGCAACCAGCCTGTAATAACGACGGATAATCCCGCTGAAGAAAAGGAAAGAGGCAAGTCCGTAAACAATTCCGCTGGCGCCCAGATGCCATGCTTCCCTGCCGCCAAGCCATACCAGTAACCCTGTAGAAAGATATGTGAGGGAAAAGATTTTCAGAGCTACCTCCGAATAAAAGAAAAAGAGTGCAACTGCAAGAAAGAAAAGAGGTAAAGAATTATTAAACAGGTGCCTGAGGTCGGAGTGCAGAAAAGGAGAAGTTATTATTCCCGGTAACCCTTCCCAGGTTAGAGGATAGATGCCAAACCTTGTCAGGTCAAGGTCAAAAATAATTTCAACAGCCTTGCACAGCCACATCAGGATCACAAAAATCCCCGGGATCAGTGTGCTCAGGAAGAACTTCCTGCGGTAAAATCTTTTTTCATCAAAAGGCTGGGGTTCCGGTTGTTGCATTTCTGTATATTTTTCCGCTGATCCCGCAGATTAACGCAGATCTGCCTTAATTAAATTCAACGTAAATCTGCGGGAAATTTTATTCCTGCTGATTGACGAATACGGTCAAGGGTTCTGATCAGGTCGAGGCTGAAAGATAATGGAACTACCGGGCTCTCTTTCAATCCGCTGCTGAGGCATTTCATCACTTCCTCTACTTCCCAGTGATATCCCATCGCCGGTGGAGTGAATACAAACTCCTCCTTCACTGATCCATGCATCTCCAGGAATATCCTCTGGTTCATATCCCGTCCCCGGGAGACGGTCATGTTTCCCTTTTCACATAAAAGATCGCACCCGATTCCTACGCTGGTCTTGAAGGAGCTGTAAAGATCAGCCATCCTGCCGTCGTTATACCTGAAAATTATACTGATGGATTCCTCAGAACCAGTCGGTGAAAATGACGCCTTGGCTGTGATCTCATCAGGAACACCTAAAAATGTAAGTGCATCAATAACCGGATATATTCCGATATCGAGAAGAGATCCTCCGCCAAGCGACACGTTGAATTTACGATCGAGAGGATCATAGGGAGGAATAAAGGAGAAATACCCGTGAAGGTGAACAGGTTTCCCGAGAGCGCCCGATTTCAGTATCTCGCCGGCTTTTTTGTAAAAAGGCTGGAAGGGCGGCCAGAGAGCCTCCATCAGGAACAAGTTCTGATTTTCTGCTTCCCTGATCATCTCTTCCACTTCGAAAGCATTAATGCCGAAAGCCTTTTCGCAGATCACATTCTTGCCATTTCTCAGACAGAGCAGCGTGTGTTCCTTATGAAAAGAATGTGGGGAGGCAATATATATTATATCCACCTCCGGATCCGCAGCAAGTTCTTCATAGCTTCCATAATATTTTTTAAAGCCGAACTCTTCGGCAAACTTTCTTGCCCTTTCACTGTCGCGCGATCCGACAGCATATAATTCTGCTTCATCAAAAAGCCTGATCCCCCTGGTGAATTTGGCCGACATCTTGCCGGGAGCAAGGATACCCCATCTGTATTTCTTCATGAAAAATATTTTGATAAAAATAAATATTCAGGAAGAGATTTCCTTGTTTCTCGCACTTTCAATGCCAATAAGAATTAGTTATTATTATCTGGCTTTCATGTATTGAAGTACTAACCAGTTATTAGCCCCCCTTTAGAGCCTGTCCCGCTTCGGCGGGAGGGGTCAGGGGGGTTGGGGGGTCAGGGAACCGGGAGGGAGTCAGGGGGGTTGGGGTCAGGGGCCAGGCAGAAAAACTCAATGTAAGACACCATATTCAATCCCTTGTTTATCATTTCCGGCCTCGCCTTAAACACAATGAACACTTGTATTTCTCTAATAATCTGGCTTTTATAAAATATCCTCCTGGTTTATCTATTTTTTTACTACCATGTATTACATAGTATTAATTATTTATCATATCTTTGTATTGTAATGTTACTTGTAATAGATAGTACTAAAAATAAAGTGAAATGAAAATAACATTAAGCATCAATCTCGGGGGCTGGTCATTTAATATTGATGAGGATGCCTATGCCGAGCTGAAAAGGTATCTTAAAAACCTGGAGATCCATTTTGCGGCAGAGGAGAGTTCAGCAGAGATCCTTTCCGACATTGAAACAAGAATGGCTGAGATATTACGAAGCAGGCTCACAACCTACAAGCAGGTAATAACTATGGATGATGTTCGTCATGTGATCTCCGTGCTTGGAACTCCCGAAGATCTTTCAGGTGAGAATACCTCCACCGGTGACAAGTTTGCCTCGCGGGGATATCACAGGATGTACCGCGATCCCGATCACAGGATAATAGGAGGAGTATGTGCCGGTATTGGAGCTTACTGGAGGATTGAGCCATGGATTGTCAGGATCATCTTTCTGATCCTCGGGGTGATGGGAGGAGTAGGATTGCTGGTATATCTCATCCTTTATATTGTCCTGCCTGAAGCAAAGACCACTGCCCAAAAAATTGAAATGAAAGGAGAACCTGTCAATATTCACAATATAACAGAGGCTGTAAAAAATGAATTTGACAATGTCAGAAAAAATATGAATCTGTAAGATGCACACCAGGAAGGCAAATTGCAAATTGTAAAATCTAAAACTACGTATTATGGATCTGGAAAACACAAAAGCACAGATGCGCAAGGGAATCCTGGAATACTGCATTCTGTCGGTATTATCAAGGAGCTCCTGTTATGCAAGCGACATAATCAGGGAACTCAAGGAGGCGAAGGTGATTGTCGTTGAAGGGACTCTTTATCCGCTGCTCACCAGGCAGAAAAATGCCGGTCTGCTGAGCTACCGCTGGGAGGAATCACAGCAGGGCCCGCCACGGAAGTATTATGAACTCACACAGGCAGGAAAAGAATATCTTTCCGACCTCGACAAATCGTGGAATGAACTCGTTGAATCGGTTAACCTGATACGTACGAGATAAATATTTATTAACGCTAAAACCTTCAACAATGGACAAGACAATAAATATAAATCTCGGCGGGTCGCTCTTTCAGGTCGATGAACCTGCCTACAAAATGCTTCGCGACTACCTGCAGGCACTCGACACAAGGTTCAGGAACATTCCCGGGGGAAATGAAACTATAGAAGATATTGAATTGAGAATTGCAGAAATATTTCTTTCACAAAGAGGAACTGCAGGTATCATTACAGTCGAAAATGTTGTCGACATGATCAGGACGATCGGCAAGCCTGAAGATTTTGACCAGCCTGATGCAGAAACAGCAAACACGCGCAGCGCTTACCGGCAGCCCGGATCAAGGAACAAGCTCTTCCGGAATCCCGACAACAGAATCATCGGCGGAGTTTGCGGAGGTATTGCTGCATATATAAACACAAATCCGGCATGGCTGCGACTTCTCTTTATTCTCACCACTGCCTTCTTCTTCGCCGGTGTAATAATCTATGTGGCTCTCTGGATAGCTCTTCCGTCAGCAGAAAGCGATTCACAGAAGCGTGAGATGTATGGAGGAATGAACAACCTGGCCCGGCCCGAAAATGCAATGACCAGCAATTCAAACCGGGTAGCCAACGCATTTGATGCTGTATTCAGAGCCCTGGGAAAAGTGCTTTTCATTTTTATAAGAATTATCCTGATTGTTTTTGGTACTGCACTGGTACTCGGTGGTTTTCTTTCCCTCCTCTCTTTTATAATGGTATTTCTTTTTCAATACCCCGGAGCCTTTTCGACCGATGCTCCCGGCTTCAACATAACCTACCTCCCCGACTTCCTGAACTATATCATCTCACCGGCAATAGTTCCATGGGTAAAGGCCCTTATATGTATTGTGTTTTTTATACCTTTCCTGGCACTTATTTACGGCGGTATACGCCTGATTTTCTGGTTCAGGGCACGTGACGGCTTTGTCTGGCTGGCAGCACTGGTTATCTGGGTAATGAGCGCGGCAGCACTCTCAATAATGCTCGTTAATGAAGGAGTCAGCTTTGCGGAGACCGAAAGTACAACATCGCAGGAGTTATTAACTTCTGCCCCTGACACCCTGTATATCATTACAGGCAAAAAAGTATCGGGCCTTAACACCGACAAGGAAATAAACCTCCCTGACGAAGATTATGATATTTTCATTTCAGAAGAAAAGAAACAGGTGTTTATCAGAACAGACCTCGATATTTATGCTTCAGATGACAATTCGGTCAGTGTATCCATTACAAGAACCTCAGCCGGAAGAAGCAAATTCGATGCAATTGAGAATACAGAAAGACTGATATATGATTATAACAT
>JAKLFN010000125.1 GCA_022711195.1 Bacteroidota bacterium | reverse complement strand
GACCGGAGATCACCAGTATCCTGTTCTTTTCATCCAGCTCCAACGTCAGAGGAACCACTTTCCGTCCTGTAAGCTTCTCAAAAGTAAGTGTCAGCAGAGGATGAACAGCATTCTTCCAGCTTATAAATGGCCGGGCGGTCAGGGCCGGCTTAATCGATTTCAGATGATTCCCGAAGAGCGCTTTTGCCCTGAGAAAATCAATCTCGCCGAGAAACTCATTTGAAGCCAGCAGATCATCAATGTAGGGCCGGATATTATCTGCAAATGATGTTAATATTTTAACAATCTCCCTGCGTTCCTCATATTCGAGCTCGACAAGATCGTTGTTTATCTCTACAATCTCCTCGGGCTCAATGAATACTGTCTTTCCGGAAGCAGACTGATCGTGAATGAGTCCTCTCAGCCGCCTCTTGTCATAAATTCCGACAGGGATCACTCCCCTGCCGTTCCTGACCGAAGCCTGTGTGTCGTGGTCAACAATACCGTCAGCCTGTGCCTGTTTTAGTATCGACGCGAGTCTTTTCGATGCGAGAATGTTCTTGGAATTTATTTCAGACTTTATCTCCCTGAGACGCGGCGAAGCGTTTTCCCTGATATTGCCATGCCTGTCAATGATCCTGTCAATGGCATCAAGGACATAAGGGTAACTCCTCACGTTTCCGCACATCTTCCTGAGCGAAGGGTAAGTTTTCTCATCCCTTGTTTTAAAGAAATGCAGGATCGATTTAATGGTTTCAAGAGAACGCTTCAAGTCAAATACTTCACGCACCTCGGGAAAGGTACCCTCTATTCTGATTTTGTTCAGGCATTCAGAGATATTATAATAATTATCTGCCGGAAAGTTCTCTTCAAAATGAAGCAGATGCTGGAATTCGGCTGTTGAGGAAAGCCATACTGAGACAGAATCAATATTATCGCTGAAATGTATTGAATCGACTTTTTCTGTACCCATCGGGCTGAGGCATTTCTCCTTCAGCAGCTCACGGATACGGTCGAAGCCTATTTTTGTTTCGAAATTTGATGGATAGAGCATGGGAAGAAAGAAGATAAAAGATAAAAGATAAAAGAACAAAGACAAAAGAGAGAAAACCAAAGAGACCGGGTTCCTGGATTACCTGGTGCCAGGTTTGTGAAGCTTTATTTTAATGGGTTCCATGACGACGAGACATCCTTTTTTCATTTTTTGCAGTTCAGGCTCCAGAACAGTGAAAAAATTATCGAGGACGTTTGTCCTGTCGATTATCTCCACCATAACCGGAAGCTTCTCAGTCAGTTCCCAGAATTTAGCTGAACTGATTTGACTGCTTAGTCCATACCCCATAATACCGCGGTACACAGTAACGCCGGAGATCTTCCTGTCGCGGGCGAGTTCCACTATGAACTCGTAAAGCAGTTTTGAGCCAATCCTGTCGGTCGTACTGGCATATACTTTAAGAATGCTGTATTCAGAGTTTTCCATTTTCAAAGAATATTTGTTATCGCATATCCAAAATACACTGCACTGAATCCCAGAATAATACTGAGTGCAGAATAAGTCAGGAGTGCAGCATACTGGCCATTATGCAGCAGCACAAGATTTTCACCGGTGAAAGTGGAGAAAGTGGTAAAACCGCCGCAGAGCCCGACCATCAGAAACATCCTCCAGCCGGTACTCAGTATTGTCGTTTTATCGGCAATTCCTATCAGAAAGCCTATCACAAAGCTTCCTGCAACATTAACGACGAGCGTTCCGACAGGTATTGCAAAAAGACTGACCGTTATATTTAGTTTTGAAACCAGGTATCTTGCTATACTTCCCGCAAAACCACCGGCTCCTATCAATAACAGGTTTTTGATCATAATCTCAAAAATTCAGTTCAAAGTTAATTATTGTTAATCATTTTCTCCCTGATGGATATTTAAATTTCCATTTAATTAAATTTATGCCCCATAAATCAAAAACTCACCAAATGAAAATCAGGAAGATATCTTTAAGCATCGTGGTGATGCTTGTAACGTCTTTATTTATTTATGCCCAGACCGAAACTGTTGATCTCACCATGGTTTACAGGATCAAACAGGAAGGATCGCGTAATTCAAAGATTGAAGAGCTGGCCTTCGGTCTGACAGACCTCACTGGCCCGAGACTTACCGGATCGACCGGAAATAACAAGGGTAACGAATGGGCAAAAAAGAAGATGGAAGAACTTGGTTTCCAGAATGTAAGAATAGAAGAAGCAGGAGATTTCAGCCGCGGCGGATGGGATAACGTGAAAGCCTATGCTGCACTGACTCTCCCCTATTACTCAAACTTTGCCTGTAATCCTGTGGCATGGACCGGCAGTACAAAAGGACTTGTCAGGAGCGAGGTTATACTCGTTGATGTAAAATCGGAGAGCGACATAGAAAAATACAAAGGGAAGCTGGCAGGAAAGATCGTCGTCATTCCTGCAGCAACAACAACACCATACCAGATTAACTTTGAGCCGCTGGCATCGAGATATACCGATGAGGAGCTAATTGCACTTACAAAAGAGTCATTATCCCAGGGAAGAAGACTCGGTGGCGGACAACCTTATGATATGGCCGCCATGATGGCCCAGAGGCAGCTCAGAACAAAGGTCACAGAACTACTGAAGAACGAAGGTGTGGCAGTAATACTCAATAATTCAGGTACATATAACATACCACGTTCAAACGGCGGAGGTTACACTGCAGGGGCGCCTGAACCAGTGGCAGAGCTGAATATCCCGATGGAAGCATTCGGCAGGATCGAGAGACTTCTGAAAAACAATGTTCCCGTTGAAATGGAAGTTGAGATAAAAAATAATTTTTTCGCCAGTCCGAAGGTCTATAATGTTATCGGAGAGATCGCCGGAACAGATAAGCTCCTGAAAAACGAAGTGGTTCTCCTCGGCGCACATATCGATTCCTGGCATGGTGGAACAGGAGCTGCCGATAATGCATCGGGATGCATCGTAATGATGGAGGCGCTCAGGATACTCAAAGCTCTGAACATTGCACCCAAAAGAACTATCAGGGTTGCACTCTGGGGTGGTGAGGAACAGGGACTCTATGGATCGCGCGGTTATGTGAATCAATATATTTACGATACTGAGAAGAGTCAGAAAAAACCCGGCTTCGACAGTTTCTGTGCATACTTCAACATGGACAACGGATCAGGACGTTACAGGGGCATTTATCTTCAGCAGAACGAGTCTGTCAGACCGATATTTGAAGCATGGCTTGAGCCCTTCAGAAGCATGGGAGCATCCACTGTCACCATCAGGAACACCAGCGGCACCGACCATCAGTCATTTGACCGTTACGGATTACCTGCATTCCAGTTCATTCAGGACGAGATCGAATACGACCGCGGTTATCATACTGTGATGGACACTTATGAAAGACTGGTGATGGAAGATCTGAAGATAAATGCAATTATCACAGCCTCTTTTGCATATAATGCAGCCATGAGAGCCGAAAAACTTCCCAGGAAACCTTTTATGCCTCAGCCAGCGAGAACACCCGGCGGGATGCCTCCCGGAATGTAGAGAAAGGGCCCCCTTGAGGGTGTCTTTAAAGAGAAGATACTTAACCGCAAAGGACGCAGAGATTTTACGCTAAGGGCGCAGAGTGTTATATATCAGGTTTATAACTTTGCGTCCTTTGCTTTTACTTAGCGCACTTTGCGGTTAAAACTGACTTTTGAGACAACCTCTTAGTCTTCTATTGTACTCCTACTAATTGTCGAAGTTCGGGAATATGATACCTGTATATTCCTCTTGGGGTAGTATTGTATTTTTTACATAACGATGCTGCATATCCGACGGCCACACCCATTTGTCCTGTCGTGTTCATAACCCTTGGCCCGCCGAGGCCGACATGTGAAGAGCTGAAGCAGCGCCCCGCCATAAAGAGGTTCCTTATATTCTTTGAATAGAGCGAACGGTATGGTATATAATAATGATCGACTTTATAATACAAGGCTTCTGAGAGAAAATCAGGCTGCGAAGGATCTTTCATCTTCTGCTGGAAGTGAACATCAATGTTCCTTTTTTCCATTGCTATTGCATCGGGGAACTCACGCATTTCCTTTTCATCATTAAATGTATAGATGTAATCGCCAACGAGCCGGCGCGATTCTCTTTTTCCTATCAGGTATGAGACCCATTCCAGTTCAAGACTGTCATTTTCTGCCATCTTCTTTGCATTCCGGAAAGAGCCGTAAACAGCTTTAAACATGTGGTCGCGGATCTTCTCCGCGTCGTCGACCTGGTGGAGGTTATTGTCGGAATATTCCCATTTCCAGGTCCCCGATATCGCTGAATAATCTCCTGCCACCTCCATAGCCCAGGGTACCTCTGAAAAGAGAGCCGGTTTTCCGGCATTCCTTGTTCTCCAGAGCAACGATGCGCCCATTATCCTGTTATCAGCAACAGGCGGGCTCCACAGGTCCCCATGCTTGTCCCATGCCTCATAAAAGGCTTCTGAGTTTTCCCTTCCATAGAGATATTCGGCACCTGCCCAGTAACCTATCCATCCATCGCCGGTGCAGTCTATAAACAGAGGGGCTGTGAATCTGATTCTCTCACCTGTGGAAGTATGTCTCGCATCGACATAGGTAATTATGCTGTCGGAAGCAAATGCAGTATAGGCCCTCCAATTAAGGAAGAGGCTTATATCGTGGTATTTCCCGATATTGCCGAGCCGCTTCTGATCGTCGTAAACAGCATCGGGTGATCCGTTGGGCCACCAGACTGTGTTCAGCATGCTTATTATCCTGTCCGATTTCCAGGTTATCCCTTCAGTATGGACACGGATCTCGCTGCTTGCATTTCCTCCGGGGATGGGTCTGTCGTGTATAAGAGCGACCTTCATACCCTGTTCGGCAGCGGCTATTGAGGCTGCACATCCGGCAATACCTCCGCCGACCACCACCAGGTCGAACGACAGGGTTTCAGGTGGAGTATCATCTTCTTTAAGTTGTGCCTTGCGCCACTTACTGAGAATTTCAGGATCATCCGGCGGGGCATTTTTGGTCGTTCCAAGGAAAATGGCATCGCAGCGCCCTTCAAAACCGGTAATATCTTGCAATTTCAGCGAAATTGTTGTATCTTTAATGTTTATATCCCCGGCGTACTGCCATCCCCAGCCCTCTCTGGTGCCAAGTTCCGTCTTTAAGGTTTTACCGTTTACAACGATTTTAAACCTGCCCGGGGCATCCCATTTACCCGGTACCCAGTTCATCGTTCTTGCCCATAAATGATACCTGCCCGGCACAGGAACAGTAACCTGTGTTTCTGCATCTGAGACTGGTGTCCCCATACCATGTGCAAGCAGGTATGGCGAACCCATCTGCTCGACAAACTGAGGATCGACCACCCAGCCGCCGTGACTGGTGAAGCTCTCTGCCTCAATAAGTACTGAATGATCATCATTACTGCACGAAATGAAGAACATAGCGATCAGAAAAAGGAAATGGCAGGCAATTTTCATCATTTGGAATTTAGAGAGGATATGAATGTAATTTCAGTGGCCGAGAATCACTTTATGATAAAAGTTGTCACAACTTCAGTGTTTCCCTTTATCATTGCCCATACCGGGCAATATTTTTCTTCAGCCAGGGCAATGACCTTTTTCATGTCGGTTTCTGCAACATCGGGTGAGGTGAGTACAATATTCACGTGTATCGATTTAAAACCGGTTGGGTGTTCCTGGTTCCTTATTCCTTTTGACATAATCTCACATGCAGAAATAGTTTTATTCATCCTGCGAAGGAAAGTAAGCATAGCGCTTCCCAGGCAAGATGAGAAGCTGAGAAGCAATAATTCCAAAGAAGTATAGCCCTTGTCATCGCCCAGCGGAGCTATATAGTCGATTGATACGGGATCATTGCTGCCGGCAGTGCCGGTGAAGTGAAGTTTGTTGTTGATAAGCCTGATAGTTGAATTCAGTTCTTTTGATTTGTCTGTCATTGCATGAATTTTTTGGATTTGATCTCATAGGTTGATTATCGAATCCAAAAATATAAAGAAGATACAATAGAGGAAAGGTGATTTACAGATTAATTATCATTAGGGTCCGATAAAATTAAGAAATTCTTCGCTTCCCTCAGAATGACTGGTTGCTTGAGAGTATTATAGGAAAGAGGCGTAATGAGGGCTCTTACCTCCATAAATTGGATATTTCAAAAGATGTGTATAAAAGGAAGTTCAGGGACCACGCGTGTGTAAATAGCAAACCTCCCTCCCTCCTAAGCGGGACAGGCTCTTCAAAGGGGGAGAAGAACATCCCCCTGCCCCCTTCAAAGGGGGAGAAGAGCATTACCAATAAAGGATTATAACCAGAAGC
>JAKLFN010000124.1 GCA_022711195.1 Bacteroidota bacterium | reverse complement strand
AAAATGATGCCAAACTGGAGACTTCAGTTTGATGGCCTCTCGAAATTTGAACTTGTGCAGAGGTGGTTCAGGTCAATAAATATCTCACATCAGTACCGGAGCACCTACCAGATAGGAGCATATACGACAAACCTTAATTTCACTGCCGACGAGAACGGCCTGAGCTCACTGCGCGATCTTCAGAACAACTATATACAAAAGTATGAGATGAATGTTGTCTCAATAAATGAGCAGTTCAGTCCTCTCATAAACATCGACATGAACTGGAAAAACAGCCTCTCGACACGGTTTGAATGGAAAAAATCGAGAACTGTTTCTCTTAACCTTGCCAGCAACCAGATAGCTGATGCAAGGATCAATGAACTGATAATTGGCGCCGGTTACCGCTTCGATGACGTCAGGATCACTATAAAGACGGCAGGCGCACAGAAGGCATTCAGGAGCGACCTTAACCTGCGTCTCGACCTCTCAATACGCGACAACAAAACTGTTGCCAGAAAGCTTGTTGAAGATGTGAACCAGCCTGTGGTCGGACAGAAAGTATTCAACGCCAAGCTTACTGCAGACTATGTTTTAAGCGACAGGTTCAATCTGCAGATCTTCGCCGATCATAATATGAATGATCCGTTTGTGGCAAATACATTCCCTACTTCAAATACCAATATAGGTTTCAGCCTTAAATTCACTCTGGTTCAGTAATTATTGCTGCTACGGTACCTTTTTATTTTCTAAAACAGCAGAAACACCCAACGGAAAAAACCATGACAGGTATTGTTTACTTTCAAATAAAAAAAGTTTATTTTTGAAAGACCTAAGAATTAAAACTTTCTAAATAATTATCACTATGAACGTACCGGCAAATTTGTATTATACCAAGGACCATGAATGGCTCAGAGTAGAAGGAGATATAGCTTATTCAGGTGTGACCGATTTCGCACAGGGTGAACTCGGAGATATCGTTTTTATAGAAATAGAAACACTCGGAGAAACACTGAAAAAGGAAGAGGTTTTCGGAACAATCGAAGCCGTTAAGACTGTATCTGACCTTTTTATGCCGGTAGGAGGAGAGGTGCTTGAAGTGAATCAGGCAATAAAAGATACTCCTGATGCTGTCAATAAGGATCCTTATGGCAAAGGATGGATGATCAAGATAAAGATGACCGATCCTTCAGAGGTGAAAGATCTTCTCGACGCCGAAAAATATAAAGCGCTTTTATAAGGTTTTCCTGATCTCTACTTCCTGGTATCCTTCAACGATATCGCCCACCTTGATGTCGTTGAAATTCTGGATATTCAGTCCGCATTCATATCCTCCGACAACCTCTTTTACATCATCCTTAAATCGTTTCAGGGAACCAAGTTCTCCGGTATAAATTACTATACCGTCACGAATGATCCGGACTTTCGTATTACGGGTTATCTTACCCTCCTTAACATAGCATCCTGCTACGGTTCCTACTTTGGTAACCTTGAATATCTCGCGTATTTCAAGAGTGGCAACGATTTCTTCCTTCACTTCCGGAGAAAGCATACCCTCCATAGCAGCCTTTATTTCTTCAATAGCATTATAGATTATGGAATATAACCTGATGTCGATCTCTTCCTTTTCAGCCAGCTTCCTTGCTGCCAGTGAAGGACGTACCTGGAAGCCCACAATAATTGCGTTCGATGCAGCGGCAAGCAGGATATCTGATTCGGAGATCTGCCCTACGGCTTTATGAATGATGTTAAGCTGAATCTCAGGAGTCGATAGTTTTATGAGTGAGTCGCTCAGTGCTTCAACAGATCCGTCGACATCACCTTTAACGATTATGTTGAGTTCCTGGAAGTTGCCGATCGCGATCCTTCTGCCGATCTCATCAAGGGTAATATGTTTCTGTGTTCTCAGGCCCTGTTCTCTCTGAAGCTGTGATCTCTTGTTCGCGATATCTTTTGCCTCCCTGTCGCTGTCCATCACATTGAATTTATCGCCAGCCTGCGGAGCTCCGTTCAGACCGAGTATCAATGCAGGTGTTGCAGGACCTACTTCATCAATTTTATTTCCCCTTTCATTGTACATTGCCTTCACATGTCCGAAACAGCTTCCGGCCAGCATAACATCACCTACTCTCAGGGTACCTGCCTTAACAAGAACAGTTGCAGTGAATCCTCTTCCTTTATCGAGTGATGATTCGACCACTGTTCCTAGTGCTGGTTTTTCAGGATTTGCCTTCAGGTCAAGCATTTCTGCTTCGAGCAGGACTTTATCGAGAAGCGTTTCAATATTGAGTCCCGATTTTGCTGAGATCTCCTGCGACTGGTATTTGCCACCCCAGTCTTCGACAAGGTAATTCATTTTTGCCAGCGCCTCCTTTATTTTATCGGGATTGGCTGTTGGCTTGTCTATCTTGTTTATGGCAAAAACAATAGGTACGCCTGCAGCTGAGGCATGGTTTATTGCCTCCACGGTTTGCGGCATGACCCCGTCATCAGCGGCAACGACAATAATTGCTATATCGGTTATCTGTGCTCCTCTCGCCCTCATAGCCGTAAAAGCTTCATGACCAGGCGTATCGAGGAAGGTCAGCTTTCGGCCATCATCGAGCTGAACTGCATATGCTCCAATATGTTGTGTTATTCCACCGGCTTCTCCGGCAATCACATTTGTCCGCCTGATATAGTCGAGGAGTTTTGTCTTTCCATGGTCGACATGTCCCATAACTGTTACAATGGGAGGTCTGGGTACGAGGTCTTCCTGGCTGTCTTCTTCTTCTTTGACAGCCTCAAGAAGTTCTGCACTCACAAATTCGACCTTGTACCCGAATTCATCAGCCAGCAATGCCATAGTCTCGGCATCAAGACGCTGATTGATAGATACGAAAAGGCCCAGGTTCATACAGGTTGAGATGATATCTGTAACCGGAATACTCATCATTATCGAAAGCTCATTGACCGATACGAATTCGGTGACCTTGAGGATATTCCTGTCCTGTTCCTTCTGGTCCTCCTCCTCGCGCCTCAGCTGACTGATAGCTTCTCTTTTTTCCCTGCGGTACCGCGATCCCTTCGATTTTCCTTTTGTTGTAAGCCTGGCCAGGGTTTCCTTAATTTGCTTCTGGACCTCTTCCTCATCGACTTCAGCCCTGACAGGTCTTTTCTTAAGTAGAGGTTTCTTCCCGGCTTTATCCTTTCCGGAGGGATCTGGTTTAACGACAGACACCTGGTCTTTCTCCTTTGTTATTCTCTTCCGGCGTTTTTTCTTACGGAAATCATTGTCTGTGTCTACCTTAACAGCCTGATATTGAGAAGGTTTTTTCTTTTCTTCCACCGGAAGATCAATTTTACCCACTACAGTCGGACCGGAAAGTTTTTCAAATCCGGGCCGGTACAATTCAATCGGTTTTTCTTCTTTATCCTGGATGGCAGCAGGACTGGTTATTTCCTCCAGTGTCTCTTCAATTTCAGCCAGTTCGTTCTCAGGTTCCTCAATTATTATTTTTTCGGGTTCTGCTTCGGGAACAGGAGCTGCTGCCTCATCGGGCATGCTTTTCTTTTCTTTCCTGCTGCTTTTTTTCTCTCCTTCGATAGTCTCGAGGTCTATTTTTCCGACGATATGCAGGTCGACGGGTGGTTTGGCTTGTTCCTCAGCAGGCGGCTCTTTTTTTGTCTCTGTCTTTTTCTTTTCTTCAACATGAGCCTCTTCTGTTTTTACGGCAGGCTTCTTTTCCTTAACTTCTTTCGGAGGTTCAGGTTTGGGTTTTAATGTTTTTTCAAGATCTATCTTGCCGACAAGCTTGATATCCGGTTTCTTAATTTCAGCCTTGAGATCGACATTCTTCGTATGTCCTGAAGAATCCTTAACAAGGATCTCATCTTCTTTTTCAGCATCTTCGGTTGCAGGTTTCTCAGACACATCATCGAGTGTCAGAGATTCTCTTTTCCTGTGCAGATCCTTCAGTGCAAGCTTTTCGGATTCTTTCTTTGCACTGATATCGGTACTATACTCCTTAACCAGCAGAAGATATGCTTCGTTCGGGAGTTTGGTGTTAGGATTCGGATCAAGAGTAAACCCTTTCTTATGGAGAAATTCCACAATAGTTGAAATCCCCACGTTAAATTCACGGGCGGCCTTGCTTAATCTCGTTGCCTTTACGTCTTCTGTCATATAATACGTCTCGACTTTATAACCTCTGAAACCGGATAATATTTATTTTATTCAAACTCAGCTTTCAAAATATTTACAACCTCTTTAACAGTTTCCTCTTCGAGGTCTGTTCTCTTAACAAGATCACTTATAGAAAGGTTCAGCACGCTTCTGGCTGTATCGCAACCTATTGCTTTCAGTTCTTCGATTATCCAGTCTTCTATTTCATCGCTGAACTCCTCGAGGTTGACATCTTCTTCATCTTCACCGCCCGGCTCCCTGTAAACATCTATTTCATAACCTGTGAGCTGGCTGGCGAGTTTTATATTCAAACCGCCTTTCCCGATAGCCAGTGAGACCTCATTGGGTTTAAGATAAATCTCAGCCTTTTTGGTATCCTCAATAATCTTAATTGAAGTGATCTTGGCAGGGCTAAGGGCTCTCTGAATGAAAAGCTGGTTATTTGAGGTGAAATTGATTACGTCGATGTTTTCATTTCTGAGTTCCCTGACTATCCCGTGAATCCTTGAGCCTTTCATTCCGACACAGGCTCCAACAGGGTCTATTCTTTCGTCATATGACTCAACAGCTACTTTTGCACGTTCTCCGGGTACCCTGACTATTTTTTTGATGGTTATCAGTCCGTCAAATATCTCGGGAACTTCCAGCTCAAATAGTCTTTCGAGGAATACCGGTGATGTACGGCTCAGGATAATGAACGGGGTATTGTTCCTCATTTCCACTTTTATGACTACGGCTCTCAGGGAGTCGCCTTTACGGAAATGATCTGATGGTATCTGTTCGCTTTTAGGAAGAATAAGTTCATTGCCGTCGTCGTCGAGTACCAGGATTTCCCTCTTCCATACCTGGTACACTTCTCCGGTGACTATTTCCCCGATCCTGTCCTTGTACTTCATGTAAATGTTGTTCTTTTCAAGATCGAGGATCCTTGCTGTCAGGTTCTGCCTGAGAGAAAGAATTGCTCTTCTTCCGAAGTCGAGAAATTTGACCTCGTCAGACACTTCTTCCCCAGCTTCATAATCTTCATCAATCTTTTTCGCATCTGTCAGAGGGATCTGTGTATTGGGATCTGTAAACTCCTCATCTTCCACAACGACCCTGTTTCTCCAAATCTCGAAGTCGCCTTTGTCGATATTCACTATAATGTCGAAATTGTCGGCCGACCCGAATCTCTTTGCCAGCATTCCCCTGAAAACATCCTCGAGGACGCTCATCATTGTAGGACGGTCGATATTCTTCAGTTCTTTAAATTCCGAAAAGGTGTCGATCAAATTAACATTTTCCATCTGGTGTAAACCTCTTATTGTTACTTAATAGTTAAAACTGCCTTAGCCGACTTTATATCGTCGAAATTAAAGGATATCTCTCTTGATTCCTTTCCTTTGCCTTTCACTTTCACTTCCGTTTCCAGCTCGAACCCACCGCTGTTAACATTTTTAAGTATCCCGCAGAATTTTTCCCCGCCATTATCTGTCACTTCAATTTTCTTTCCTTCGTTTTTGTAATACTGTTCAATTACAAGGAATGGCATATCGAGGCCTGGCGATGAAACCTGCATTTCATAATCCTCGGCTTCCCTGTCGAGATTGTTCTCAAGAAACCGGTGAAGTGAAACACATTCGTCAATTGTAATATCTTTCTTGGTGTCAGCAAGAATGGTTATCCTGTTGCCACTATTTACTTTAACGGAAACAATAAAAATCCCTGTTCCGCTAATGAACTCATTTACAAGTTTTTCTATATGATTCTTATCAATCATATTATTTTTTGATAATAAAATAGGGGACTCCGTCCCCTAGCACATTCACCTCAAATCGGTTGCAAAGATAACAAATCTTTTAATATTTACAAAAAAAGTTAATGATTATTAATGCCTTGCAGCCCGCCGTCGGATGTAGGGCAAAACGGCCCGACGGCTCATTGGAACGATAGCTTCACGATAATTTTATAGTTTGTGCCTCATTGTGATTACATTTGCGTTTTTGTGGTCAAAAGATGGTAAATCAGGTTGAAGAAGAATAATTCAGATATTTACACCCGGGAGGAAATTGATTTGCTCAGCCATTGTACCCTGTGTCCCCGCGAATGCGGAGTAAACAGGTTTGAAGGAGAAACAGGCTATTGCGGAATGGATGCAGGATTAAACATTGTATCGATCTGCATCCACAGGGGAGAGGAGCCTCCCATAAGCGGCCCCGGG
>JAKLFN010000123.1 GCA_022711195.1 Bacteroidota bacterium | reverse complement strand
GCTTGGTGTTTTGCTTCTGGTGTTATTTATCTTCACCACCATTGGATTCAAGGTGGTAAATCCCAACAGTTCACTGGTAATGGTGCTGTTTGGTGCATATAAAGGGACTGTAAAGGAGAATGGGTTTTTCTGGGTAAATCCCTTCTTTGTCACGCGTCATATTTCGTTGCGTGCGAGGAACTTCGACAGCGATCCCATAAAAGTGAATGATAAAGTAGGAAATCCGATCAAGATAGGCTTCGTGCTTGTCTGGAAGGTTAAGGATACCTATAAATCTGTATTTGATGTTGATGATTATCAGCATTTTGTACTAGTTCAGAGTGATGCTGCATTAAGGAAGCTTGCCGGCCTCTACCCTTATGATAATTTCGAGGATCATGAAGCAGTTATTGCCCTTCGCAGCGGTGGTGAGGAGATTAATGACGAGCTCGAAAAGGAGATACGCGAGCGTCTGCAGATAGCAGGGATAGAGGTTATCGAGGCAAGGATCAACTATATTGCCTATGCTGAAGAAATAGCAAATGCCATGTTAAGGCGTCAGCAGGCTGCTGCGGTTGTTTCGGCAAGGTTTAAGATTGTTGAGGGTGCCGTTTCGATGGTGGAAATGGCGCTGGAACAACTTTCTGATAAGAAAATTGTTAACCTCGACGAAGAGAAGAAAGCAGCAATGGTCAGCAACCTGATGGTTGTACTGTGCGGCGATAAAGATGCAACACCTATAGTAAATACAGGAACATTACATTCTTAGCATGAGCGAAAAGAAACCATTTGTTCTCAGGATTGCACCGGAGAAGCTGAAGGCGCTGGAGAAGTGGGCAGCTGATGAGTTCCGCAGTACAAACGGACAGATCGAGTATATTATCGACCAGGCTCTTCGAAAATCAGGCAGATGGAAAACAAGCGAAAAACCAGATGATACCCCTACTGGTTGATAAAGTAAATGGAATGGCAGGCAGCAACGCCTGCCGTTTCTGTTCTCAGACGGCTCGAACCAAGATGAATATGAGCAAAATTATTACTCAACGCTTCAGATACCTCCTCGCGGGTAAAATCTCCTTCAGGCCCGATCATGATAACTGCATTATCTCCCCTGAAACACAGATCACTGATCTTTTCCCTCTTCATATCACTGTGGCAATGGGCTATCATCAGGCTGCCGTGGTGATTCCTCCTTATGAATGAATCAAAAGGCTCAACCGGGTTGAGAACAGTAATCTTTGCCTTTAGCGATTGTTTCATTGCAGCAACAATAACGTTCTTTATCCTTTCTTCCTTTATGCCCGTTTTTTCAGTGTTTCTGCATATCAGAGGTGTTACCTGATCAATCCCTATTTCGACAGCTTTTTCAATGAACCATTCAAATCTTTCGGGATTTTTTAACAACGATATTGCAATATGAAGGTTGTAGTTCCTCTTTTCGAAGTTACGGATCACCGATTTTATGGTCACTATACAACCGGCAGGGTCGGGATCGGAAATAACACCCTCATAAAGATTCCCTGATCCGTCGATCATATTCACCGGTGTTCCCGTCTTCATTCTCAGTACCTTTACAGTGTGCTTTGATTCATTCCTGTCGAGAGTGTATTGATTTCCTTCTATATCCGGTGCGTAAAAAACCTGCATAATAATATATTTGTTATAAAATTACTGAAATTAATATTCTTTAAAAATCTTTGTGCATCTTGGAGACTTGGTGTCTTAGTGGCATTCTTTCCAGCCACAAAGACACCAGGGCATCAAGACTCACCAAGAGAATTTAAGTTAATCAAAGTTGAAAATAGGTCTGATCTCCGATACTCATGGCTGGATACATCCACGGATCTTTGAACATTTCAGGGATGTTGATGAAATATGGCATGCCGGCGATATTGGCAATATTGCAACCGCTGATGCACTCTCCTCGTTCAAACCACTAAGGGCTGTTTATGGCAATATTGATGATGCACGGGTCCGCAGTGCTTTCTCCGGTCATCTGCAGTTCATGGCTGAGGATGTTAAGATATTCCTTACCCATATCGGTGGTTCACCTGGTCATTATGATCATAAGGTTGCAGGAGCGCTCAGGGATGATCCTCCGGGTATTTTTATGTGCGGACATTCACACATTGCGAGGGTACAGAACGATCCTGCCGGGGGATTCCTTTATATAAATCCCGGTGCAGCCGGCTATCATGGCTTTCACAAATACATGACTATCATGACGCTTCTCATCACGGGTAGCCGGATCCATGATCTCCGGATCGTTGAGCTGGGTGAAAGGGGCAGGGTTATCTTACCAGACCATCAAGACTGACATCATTATCGTCAGGCATTCCGCTGTTTGTCATCCTGTTTATGAACTTGCCGAGCCTGTCTTCGACTGAGATCATGTAAATATATGGCTGACGGACAGTTGCATCGGGATGCTTCCTGTCATTAAGCTTTATAGTTGCTATAAGTGAATTAAATGCATTGTTCCCTGCCTGGGCCATCATATTTCCCCTGATATATGAGAAATAGTAGAATGTCGATTCGTCGGCTTTCAGGTAGATATCGAACATGTCTCCTGATCTTCTCCTTTGTATTTCCACAAATCCGTCGACATATACATTCAGAGGCTGGCTGCCGATGAATCCTATTCCTATTTTCCCTTCCGACCTGAATGAGGAAGTAGCCTCATTCCAGTAAAGGTTTACATCATTGAGGACGATTTCGTAATTAAAATCTTTGGGCAGGTTCCGTGATGTGCCGAAGAGATTGATCTCTTCGCTTATTTGTTGTGCGGACTGAACACCCAGGAGGTCTTTCATTCCCTTGCTATAAAACTCACTGTTCAGGTTTACCGGTTTTAGCGACGGCATCAGTCTAATCTCATCGCTCATCATTTTTATTGCTTCGGGTGAGAAGAAGAAGTCGAAGGCCAGGATAGCATTTATCTTAATATCGCCTGAGTCGATCCGGTGTATTATCTTGCCGGCGCCTTTCATCCCGACAAGGTCGAAATTTGTCCCGAAGTCAAGTTGTCCCTCTCCGGAAAGTACACAGAAATTTTTGTCGAAAGCAATCAGGCTGCCATGGAGGGTAGGGTCGACAATTTTCTCGAGTGAGCCAAGCAGGTATCTCGACTTTGCCTTATCGAAATACAGATATCCCGACGATTTCACAATACCCACATCGGTCCACGATTTCTGTGCCGAAAGGAAGGCAGGGTATATATGTATTGAGTCGAGGTTTATGAATGAACCTGAAAATACCATATTGTCGTTGATATCCCTTGGCTTGTCACTTACGGGTATCATTACGTTAAGAGGATCGATGAAATCCTTGAATTTAAGTGAATATGTTTTAAGTTTACTGCAGTCATGCACTATTCCTGCAGCTCCTGTGAAAGAAAGGTTGTCTTTACGGGCATACAGGTTAACATCTCCTGAGAATGAGAATGCAGGGTTAAGCATGAATTTCTGGCTGACTGGTATAAATCCCCTGGCGCTCGTTGCCATGGTGTCGACCGTTATTTCGGTAAAAGCAATCTGCTGGATCTCCTTGTTCTCATCGATATAGTCATATATCCCGTTCCCGGAATATTTCTTTGTTGATTCAATATCTATTTTTGCATCATGTATCAGGTGGCGGTTATTCACTGCCACAATTGCGTTCTGAAGCTGGGTGATCTTTGCTCTTCGCTGTATAGTTATCTTACCCTTGTCGGGTTGAATAAGTGCATCAGCGATATGTATATAGTTTATGTTTTCAGCTTCGATATGTTCGTCTTTCATGTAGTATCTTCCTTTCCATGATGAGAAGGAGACGGTGTCGCCGATTACATTGGTTGCAAAGAATGTCGGTTTGTCGAGTTTTCCGAAATCAAGCGCTTTGAGCTTTTCGGGGGGTAGCAGTGGTGTGTCCGATCTCCCTTTCTGTTCCATATCGAGAACCTTGGTGTCCATGTTATAAGTAAAATCAGTCATGGTACATATATACTGCATCTCGGGGAACTTGACCACCGAAGTGTCTGTATTGAGCCTGAATGTCGTAAGCCTTGTATCGAAGTTTATATCGGTTCTTGCATTTTCGGCGATGAATGCATAACCTGTTGTAGTGGTAGAGTTAAGGTTATAGGTTGAAGTATCGGCTTTTATGGAATTAGACGTGAACCTGAAAAGATCCGATGTTATTCTCGAGTCGGTGGTTCCCACCACGCCTGACCCGTTTAGTGACCCGGGTTTCAGCTTAAGGCTCCCGGCGAGCATCGTGCCGTTATCATACATGTTGAAGTTTTTTCCTTCAGCATTATATGCCATCCACTCATCCTTATCGGTCTGCCATTCTATCCTTACATTTTCAGCATTCAGAAGAGGATATGTTCCTGATCCGTCCTCTGCAATTTTGAATGTCTGTGCTGTTGTCAGCATTGAGTCGGGAAAGAACCGGAACTCTTCCGAGGTGGTTGTTGAAGTGAGGTGTTTCAGGGTACCGCTCCCGATAAGCCCTTTGTTGCTCATGTTGATGTTATCGAACAGTTTTCCTTTCGATTCATAAACATCGATTCCTTCAGCAGGGATGTTCATGTTGAATCCCAGAGAGTTGTTCTCCTGAATTGTGAGGAACTGCTTCATGGGCCTAAGTATCTTCCCCGCATGGAATTCACCGGCGAGGTTCATATCGGCATTCTTATAATGGTCGATGTTTTCGTAGGTAAAGGGATCGATCCTGAAGTAAAAGTCCTGCTGAGGATATATTCCTTCAAGCCCGGGTATATCGTCGTAGAAGATATATGAATAGGTAACTGCATTAATTACAGGATACTGTTTCAGGCTCCTGAGTCCCGATTTATTATTTGGATCGTCGATATAGAGCTCTGCTGTTCCCAGTTGGATAAGGTTGTCGATATCTTTTATCAGCGGATTTCCGAATGCATCCCTGTTTTCTGTTTCCACAGCGATCTTAATAGAGTCGATCGACTGCAGCCTTATTTTAAAAGTATCATAGTCGAATGTGAACTTACGGCCGAAAATAGTAAATAGTCCTGCCTCTACAACACCGTCGAATGACAGGTTCCTGTTCCTGCCTATTTCAACCTGCTGGTTATACGGATAAATTGCCACGCGTTGTGAGTCGCTCAGGAAGATTGAGCTGACACCGTTGACCTTTATCCTGTAGTTCTTCAGGTCGAGAATAGCATTATCGAGTGGTGCTTTTGTTTCGCTGGTAAAGTAGATGACATCATAATCCTTCTTCTTAACATTAGCCGTAAGGAAGTCGTTAACTTTCTTCTTAAGAGTCACTTTGTTGAGCTTGCGGTCGTAGAAGACGAAGCCCATGTTTGCCATGTCGGAGCAGAGTGCTGTTGTCGATTCTACTGATTTACCCAGCCATGTTGCAAAATCCTGGACCGGGAATGTGTCGGAATAATACCAGTCGGCAAATTTACGGAGCATAGCCAGCGGGTGGTACTGGTCGATTCCTGCCAGTTTTGCAAAGTATGCTGCGTTGAAGAACGACCCGGATTCAAATTCAACCATTCCCTGGGCTGCTCCTCGCGGCCGTGTCATTACTATTTTTGATTCATTCATATCCCATGACAGGAGCTCGAAATACATATCGAGCTGATGAAATGAGTCGAAGTAGGGGCTGCCTGAAACAGGATTGTTTGCCCTGTAAAGGTTTACGAGCTTTTTATCGGCAATGTATGAGAATCCCAGGTTTGAATGGTATATCGAATCCTTGTCGAGATAAAGAGTCATTGCCGTTTCAGCGCTGGCAAGCCCTGTCTTCGTAAATAGATATTCCGACGAGTAGAGTTTAAGGTAGAGAGTGTCGTTCCTCGAGAGCGTGACTTTTGCAGCCACCTCCTCGCTGCCTGTACCTTTCACTGAAGCTCCCTCAATGGTCAGCCCGCCTTCATAATTCATTCCCTGATAGATATTTTCGAGCTTGAATTCCTTGGCATAGGTATCGAAACGGGGGAAATTAGCCCTTTCCTTATTCCTGAAGCTGATGCACTGATCGATCAGAACACCTTTTACAGGGGTTTTGAAGAAACTCTTATATGTAAGCCGGGCTGAATCGATGGTAAAATTGTTTTTTGTTGTATTTATCACATAGTCATCCATTTCGGCAAAGACTTCATCGGCAGCATAACCTGCTTTCTCCCATGTTACCCTGCCGCTTCTGCCTCTGAAGATCATAAGTTCCGGATTGTAAGTACCGGTGACATTATATATTTCAGTGCTGTCCTTCATCGAGTAACATGTAAGCGTGGCATTTTTTATCTCGACGAGGAAGGTGGTGTCGTGTATGAATTCAAGTTCACAGTTTTTGACTTTCCACTTCAGGGAGGCTGTCTCGGCAAGTATATTATCCC
>JAKLFN010000122.1 GCA_022711195.1 Bacteroidota bacterium | reverse complement strand
AACGTTCTGATGACGGTTCATGAAGATAAAGACCCCTCCGTCTCGAACATTCTGGTTCATCAGAGAGTTAACCACACCACTCAGGGTGTAAAAACTTTTACGCATATCTACCGGTAGTGGATACAGGTAATACCTCAGTGAGCTGTGAAGATGGAACACGGGCCTCAGTCTAACAGGGACACAAGTGACCGAAGGCCGGCCATATCCAGTGTTTGTCTTACCCGAAGGGTAGTCCCGTTGGGATAGGTAATCTCCAGTGGGGTATGGTCTATGCCAGAGTTGTGCTTCTCTGCGGAGACCGGGCATGCCGAGCCAGGTGCCCGGACAAGCAGTGGTATAAAGCGTCCGTCTGGTCCCTCTTTACGGAGCTTCTTCCGCCAGTAAAAGAATGTAGATGGTGCTATGCCTTCGTTGGAACAAAAACTTTTGACGCTTAATCCCGACTCCTTCTGCCGCTCCAAAAGAACGGCCATCTTTGAACTGCTTAACATTGATTTTTTGCCTGGGAAGGTAATCGGATCCTTCCGTTAGCAAAATATGTGGTAGACCGGATGCTTACTACTATTTCTATACGGGTGATGTAAATAATTTTGATAGATATTCTCTAAGTGGACAAGCATGGGATTTAAGTTTCTCATGTGGAGAAGGTTGGTGTGTGGGAATTAATTTGGTAATTGCCCAGGATGTATCCGGGGCTTATATCATTGGAATTGGCCCATCTGCTGGTGTGGGAGCATCTCCTACTTTCTTTACCGGACGATATTCAATGACGTTAACTAAGATATGGAAATAATGAAGGATGAAAAACCTCTAAGTGGATCAAAAAAGAAGAAGATTGGTTCAAATCCATTATTAATTGCTTGTATTATAATTATAGGATTGTTTTTATTCTTCTTCCTATCAACGAAATTTTTGTCATATACTCAAAGAGAAAATTATGAGTATATGAAAATAAATGATACTATGCGTATTAAAGGGAAAGTATTGAGAGTCTATGAGGATAAAGGATTTTCTTTCATAACACTTTCAGATTCCTTAAAGATATGGTTTCCTCATTCTCGGAATTTTGATTACAAAATCTCTTATTTAGCTGATTTCATACTGGTTGGGGATTCAATTGAAAAAAATCCTTATAACGACACATTAATAATCTACAGAGGATCGAATCAGTATTTTTTTGTTCTCGGGAAGTTTATTAATCAACCAGGAGGTTTAAAATAATAGTAAAATTGCATTAACCTAAATAGAAAAGTCCGGTTTGGTTACGGGCTTTGTGATTATATAGCAGACCAGCAATTTTAAGCATCTCATCGAGTTCTTCATCGGAGATGCTTTCTTTTTCAGACTTATCGTAAATGGTAAGCAGGTAAACGCCCTGTTCAACCACCTTAACGCAGGTAATAACACGGGATCCACCGCTTTTGCCTTTGCCTTTGGACGTTATGGCCATGCGGACCTTATATCAATCTTTACCTAAAGGCTCGCCCTGTAAGGGGTTTTGCTCCAGGGAACCAATAAGGGCTTCAATATCTGATTTAAGTGAATGGCGCTTTTTACCAATACTTTTGGTATGCTTTTTAAAGCCGGTGTAAACAGGAAAAAGAAATACAGTGATTTCGGGAAAATGAAGTGCAGTTAATTTGGGAACAAGAGTGCAGTGTTTTTGGGAACAATACTGCAGTGACTCTAGTGCAAAAGTATGCCTATTTTCTCGTAAGTTTTCATCTAAGTTTAAAAAATTGTCTGTCTGTTTTGCATTCTGTAACTCTTGCCCTGGAGCTGGATTAACTGGCACATGTAGAGCAACCGGTCAAGCAGAGCAGTAGCCAGGGTCTCGTCGTCGACTGATCTGGCCCATTCTGCCGGTGATTTGTTGGTTGTGATTATGAAAGAGGTGGTCTCGTAGATATGATTTAAGAAGACAAAGAACCTGTTGCCATCTTCCCTTCCAAGAGGAAGTGTAATAACATCATCAATAACAATAAGCTGAGCTTCTGCAAGTCTTTTGAACTCCTTGACTGCAGTAGGGGTAAGTTCTTTCAGCCGCAGGGTGGACAGGATATCGTTCATGCCCCGGAAGTATGCTTTGTATCCACGCCTAAGGGCATCATAACACAGGCCTGCAGAGATGTATGTTTTACCGGTTCCTGATGGTCCGCTAAACATGATATTGTAGCACTGATCCAGCCAGTTTAGCTCATGTAGTTGGTTTGAGCCTATCCCTTTTTCCGGAAACTCTAAAAGTAGAGTTTCCAGGCTTTACGTATCAGTAGTAATTCGTAATTTCATAAATGTCCAAAAATACCAGAACTGATTACCGCCCCCCGAAGGCAATTCCGGAAGCTGCATGGACTGATATTCAGCTCACTGCCCTGAAGAGATCATTATAGATCATCTCCTGAGCCGGAGTCATTTTCTCCTGCCTCATGATCACATACTTCGGCCTGCCTCCGGGAGAGGCGGAAGCCTCCTCCTTAAGCCACAAACCGGCATAGTTAAGATAACTGTCGTAATCAGGTCTTACAGTTGACGAAGCCCAGCCAAAGAGTTCTCCAAGGTCTGTACCTGCCGCCTTCTCGCACTCAGCACGGAACTCATCATCGGTGAACCCCCTGCCAAGTCCCTTGTGATAATCATAATAAAGAGTCCGCATCACATCGTTAAGCGATTTCCTGTTACCGGTGCTATGCCTGATCTTCAGGTCAAGCAGGAACCCAAGCCCGCACCCCTTGTCATAATACGAGATAGTGGTGTTCTGGCTGTTCTCGCTGCGACTGAAGAAGTTGATCCAGGTGTCAAAGCTCGATTGCGTGGCCGACTGCACCCTGCTTCCGGGGATTGATTCATACGCCGTGATTGACCGGCTGAGCGATTCCAGCATCTCATCGGGGGTCATGAATCCGGCCCTGTTCATGATTATGTTTTCATAATAAACAGTGAATCCCTCCGATACCCACAGCATATTGGTGTAGTTCTCCCTGTCATAATCAAACGGCCCGAGAGCTATCGGCCTGATGGTCTTAATATTGTATAAATGAAAGAATTCGTGTGCAATGAACTCCATCCATCCCCTGAACGCTCTCCGGTCTGCAGGATAAATATCCCCGTCCTCCCTGCCGGTGAAAACCGCCATTGAGTTGAGATGCTCGAGGCCTCCCATCCCCTTGCCCATGATAAGGAATGTGTAATGCTCATAGGGCATCTCCCCTATGAGGCTGACCGCGCTCTCCACCACCCTGGCATAGTCGCGTTTCAGAGCCTCCCTGTCATAGCTGCCAGGATTCAGAACGGCAATATGGTGGGGCACGCCGTTGACGGTAAAGGTCATCACCTCCTGGTTTCCGGCGAGGATGGGACTGTCGAACAGCACATCGTAACAGGAAGCGCTGTAGGTCCTCTCCCCTCCTGTCACAGGATCAAACCCTTCGGCAGAAGCGGTCTCCGGGCCGGCGGAAATGGTGACCGGCTCCAGTCCGGTAGAAATGGTAGTCCAGCCGGGATAAAGTTCAAAGGTGACCTCGGAGGGCAGTGACAGACCATTTTCTGGATAAAGGAACAGGGCTGCCGGCACTATAAAAGCATTGGTTGTATCAATGAAGGCATCAGCCACGGAATGACTGTTACCATAGACCACCCAGGATGCCTTAAGTGAACCGGCGCCACCGGTGACAACCTGCCACACGTTCTTTGAGGTCTTCAGGAAGTGGCATCCTCTTCCGGAGGTATCCCTGATCTCCAGCCGGCTCAGGTTCTTCGGATAGTTCTGTATCCAGTAATATCCCGGAGTCCATACAGGCATTTTCAATACAATTGTATCGTCACTGACCCCGTCAAGAGTCATTGTTACCCTGAAGTTATGGTTCACGGCATCATCCATTGATACGCTGTAGCTTATCCTGAGATCTCCTGATGAGGAGGCGGAAGATATGGCAGTGTCCTGAGAGCCTGCAGAAGCGATAAGAATGCCTTTGGCAGAGCAACCTGTAAGGGCGACGGAAAAGACAGAGACACAGAGCAACAGGTTAACAAGCAGAGTCAGCAGACCAAATCTAAGAGATACAGTGCCAAATCGTATTTGATTAATCATAATCAGCGGAACATTTAGAGTTTGTAATTTAAAATGTCAAGTCTGGCCTGCAGCAGGTCAATATATTTATCTTTCATCTCCAGTGACAGGAAACTAATGGCTATCAGTTCCTTCCAACGAGGCACGGCAGAGACAATGGTTTCAAGTACCTTATAAATGCTTTTTTCCGGCAGCTCACACCTCTCCATCCCAAAATAATCCACAAGAATATGCCGCGTAAGTTTCTTTTTCTTCCCATTAAGTGGTAAGGCTATCTCTTCATCCAGGGTCTTGTACTCTATTGTAGTATTTACCAGATCATAACAGGGAGAAAGCCTTGTAATACCATCTTCAGTGATTACGGAGAAGTTTTTGAGATGCATATCATCATTCCCCGTAAGGTAGCTGAAAATGACAAGTTTGAATAGCACAATTCTTTCAACGGCCGGAAAGGTGCAGAATTTATTGACCAGACCAACTACCTTTTCGAGACTGTAATCATATTTCGTATCCCTGGTCAATCCGGCCAGCTGTGCAAAATCCTCGACAGGAATCTTCTCACTTTGCCCCTTTCTGTCAAACCTCCTGATGAAATAAGTCAATGAATTGTCCTTCGACCAGATTAAACCATGGAATGGAATATTCAGCCCGATAACATCAGCAAGCCTCATCGTCAGGTCTTCATTCTGTGGCATCTCCGGAAAATGGTCATGCTGAGGTTTGAGTATGTATCTCCCACCCGTATCCACTACCTCCATCCGGCCCTCCCTGACGTTAAGTCTGGCACTTAACTTAGGCTGTACTCCCTGAACTGACATCGCCGAGGCACGATTAAATGCCTCCTGCCTCTGTTCTGCAGCAGTATACCCAAGTTCTCCAAGGAACTTCAGACCGGGAGATAACAGCTTAAGCCCTCTGCTGCTGTACTTGTTGGCCCCGCATGGCTCATATGTTATGGGACACCGGTTCATTCTCCGACCTCTTTTACAGTTACAGCACCTACCATATCATTTCCAACCGCTATCAGTTGCGAGAAATAGTCAGACCTGTCAATTTTTTTCATTTTTAACAAACCTTCCAACTGTATCCCTTCCGGTAATAATCCATCAAAAAATGACGGAAACCCGTCAAAACGGAATACCCTTTCCGTCACAGGCAATGAACGGGATACTTCAGGACCGTTATAGCCATCCAGGTATTCAAACAGATACTCTTTTCCCCTGGTGATCTCTGTCAATATACCTGCTTCGACTCCCTTTACAAATACTTTAGCTTTTCTCATTTTCAGTCTTTGTAAGGTTATCCATCAGTGGGCTTTTCAAGACTAATGTAATGTTCAGGACTTTGAGAATTTTTGCAAGGGTATCAAGCTGAACAGATACCTTCCCCTTCTCTATGTCATAGATTACAGTCTTACCAACTCCTGCCAGTTCTGCTAACTGTAGACGACTAAGCCTGGCAGCCTTTCGGTGAAACCTTATGATTTCTGCAAAATGTTCTGTCATTACCTTTTTGCCTCTATGGCGGTAAATTTAATGATTTTCCTTAATCTAACCAAGCAATTTGCTAATTATTGCCGCTTAAGCAGCATTTTTTAGACTATAGCACCTTGGGGTTATAGAAAATGACTCCATTTACCGCTTTGGCAGTAATTATATCAATGAATTATACCCTTTCGGGTATACGCTCATTGATAATACAGCCAATTATACCTGCCCGGGTATAAAAAGTGACACTGCCTTACCTTGCCACCAGTCAGCCTGACACCGGGCAGAACTAAGGAGACGGTGGCCGGTCAAAAAAAAGAGGACCCCGAAAGGCCCTCTTTTATTCTTTTGTAAATTGACAATTAACCCATTATGCTCCAGGTCACGGTCAGACCGGCCATAACCACGGCTACCATTGACATGAGCTTGATAAGGATGTTGAGCGAGGGACCCGAGGTGTCCTTGAAGGGGTCACCGACAGTGTCACCGACAACACCGGCCTTGTGTGACTGACTGCCCTTGCCGCCGTAGTTGCCCTTTTCAATGAATTTCTTCGCGTTATCCCAAGCACCACCCGAGTTGTTAAGCATGCTGGCCAGGGTGAACCCTGCAGTCATACCTCCCATCAGAAGACCTACAACACCCGGGACACCCAGGGTGAGGCCTATTACAAGCGGAACGGCAATCGCAAGCAGAGAAGGAAGCATCATCTCCCTCTGTGCACCTTTTGTTGATATTGCAACGCACCTTGCATAATCGGGCTTGCCTGTCCCTTCCATGATACCGGGTATCTCGCGGAACT
>JAKLFN010000121.1 GCA_022711195.1 Bacteroidota bacterium | reverse complement strand
ATTGTAGACCTTACAATTGAGACCGACATGAAACTTCCTTCGCAGACTGATAACCTTAAGGATGCTGTTAACTACCAGAGGGTTTATGAGATAGTGAAGGCACAGATGGAAACAAAATCGCATCTTCTTGAGCACATAGCCGGCCGCATTCTTGATGCCATTTATGCCGAGATGAAAGGCATAACAAAAACAACTGTAAAGGTTTCGAAGATGAATCCCCCGGTCGGGGGGAAAGCACATTCGGTCAGCGTGGTGATGACTCGAAAAAGGAAGCTGTAACGAATACAAATTTAATTTCAGCCATTTCCGGCATTATATGTCCTTGTTTGCAGAGGCGCTTTATCTGGCTGAATTTATATCAATGTAACCTGCCTGCTTCATCGGAACATCCTCATCACTGAAGATCTTATGGAGAAGAGGATTCTTCAGTATATCTGAAAGTAAAGCCGGAGAGCCGTCAAGAATTACCTGGTTATTTATAAATCTTATTCCATGGCTGTAATCGACATACCACCACACATGTCCGCTGTAAACAGGCTGTATTGGCTTTCCGTCGGGTTTATGCCATCCATAGATTACAACTTTACCAGGCTGGGCGGCAATTCTTCCGGAGAGGATGACATCCTTTTTTATTCCGGCAACCAGTTGACCGCGGACACCGTTTGCGTCAAAGAATTGTTTCTCTATTTGTGCATTATGTTCTTCAAATTTAGTAACAAGTTCATTGGCATTTCCGGCAGGGATATAGTTAAAAGGTGTTAGCTTCACGGATGCTTTGATGTAGAGGAAGTCGCTGATCTTTGATGTTACGAGAGAGGCGCCCCATTCATCGGCAAGCTTCTGTGCTGTATAGGGATTCATTGGGATACGGCAGAAATCGGAGTCACTCCCTATTGCCAGGTAATCGGGCATAACATCAAGTACCACCTTATGTAATATACCTGCCGAGTCGGGAAACTCTCCTTTCATCGATAAGGTGTTCCTGAGAAAACCCGGGATATTTCCCGATGAAAGAGCTTTGTATATTTCTTCTTCCCGCTCTTTCAAAGGAAGTTGCGAGACACGTTTCATAAAAGCGGAGCCCGGCTCCATATCAGGTTGGCGGACAGGGATATTTAACCGCCTGACCGGGATTACAACCGAATCGGGAATAAAATCCGCATAGGCCCTCGGTCCAAAATATCTATAATCTTTGTTTTCATACCTTGTGCCGCTGAGCATGCTGTGAATAAAGCCATTAAGTTCAACCTGGGTGGTGTGGTATATCTTCCCTCCGGGATTTGGTTTGAGGATGATCTCGATCCTCCTGTCAGGGGTATAGCTCCACAGCAGGGAATCAGCAATTTTTGTTTTGAACCTGAACTCTTGTGACAGGTAGTTTTTCATCATTTTTGTCCTGTACCATGTTCCTCCGGTCGGTGATACCAGTTGCTTACCGTTGTAAATAACTATGCTGTCGTTATATGCTAGGGCGCAGAGAAATCTTCCTTTTCCTGATTTCAGCCATCTGTTTATGATTGGCCCATGAATTGTATCCTCATATCCATAGCTGCTGTCGAGGAATGCAATTCTCGAAATGTTTTGCGGGATTTCTTTTACCTGGTTCAGGTAGCTGAATATAAATCTACCGCCGCCGCTGTGGCCGGTGAGGACAATTTCAGGATTCCATTGAATAAATAAATTACTCAATTTGTTTACCACTGAATTGATTTTTATCAATGCATCGGGCGTTTTTGCCACCCACGCGGGCCAGCTCCTGAAGGAGTTTTCGAGATAAGCCACGACGATAGTCCGTTCATCGACGACATTTCTGAGGAACCTTGTTTGTGCTGCAATATGCTGTATATCGAAATGCCAGTCATCGCCAGGGGATATTTTCTTCCCAAAAGTTTGTTCGATGGTGTTTCCGTTTGGAAGGGCATAAAGTACCAGGAGCACCCGGTCATTCTTTTTAAAGCCTTCCAGAGGAGCATTTATCAGAATTCGAACACCAGAAGGTGATTCTTCGATTACGAGCTGCTGTTCATCAGGCAACCCAGAAACTTTAAAACCGGGCAGGATCTGGGACCTGGTGATTAAGCAGATGGTTATGAAAACCAGAAGTATTAATATTCGTTTCATTTCTCTGGTGACAGGAATAGTATTCTCAGTTTACATCCTGGTCAGACCAAAGATAAGAGGAATTAAGGTCTTCTTGTCAGTAACCTTGCAAGATAATGGCTTTTGGCCTCTTCAGAATCCTGTTCAGGATTGATATATATTTTTGTCCTGTGGTCGATAATTACTTCTTTCATCTTAGAGAGGTCGGGTGATTTAAAAACAACGGCTTTCTTTTCGAACATACTTTTAATGGATAAATAAAAAGTCCCGCTTTGGGCGGGACCAAAAAAATATCAGATAATAATAATTGATAAACTACGCAAGTTTAACATTGACGCAGTTTAATCCTTTTTTCCCCGGCTCAAGGTCGAAGGTTACAACATCATTTTCCTTGATGTTTTCTTTCAGTCCTGATGAATGCACATAATACTCTTTTGTTGAATTGTCCTCTTTAATGAATCCGAATCCTTTGAATTCATTATAGAATTTCACTGTTCCTTTACTCATGATCATTGATTTTAATTGAGGTGCAATCTACGGATTAAACGCGACTTATTTTATTTATTTTCAATAAATTAATATTTATTTTACGATAAATGGTTCAATAATGTGTATGATTCACGACACTGTTTTTCAGATAATTGAGATTTTCTTTCAGGTCTTTGTTGCTGTATGTGGCATTTTTTGAACCAAAAACGCGCAATGTTCCCTGGCCTAAAGTGATAACTTCTTCAGCGCCACGGCCTGAAAAGTCGAACATATGAAATACCCCGTCGGGGAAATAGAGTTCACCTTCGCCCTTCTCGTTGAGCCTGAACTTATACCAGAAGACTTCTCTTTTTCCTTTTCCGCTCCAGTCTCCTGAAACGAAATCAGGATTACCGTTAAGGGGGTACCCCTTTGGCCACATCGATACCAGTCTGCCTTTGTTGTCAAACCAGTACAACTGGCTTGAGAGATAGGGTTCAGAAGTGCCCCTCAGGCCGTAAGTCCTGCCTCCCACGACTGTTTGCGGACCGGGTACATCTTTCAGGAAGAAGCCGACCTGGTGCTGCTGGCTGTGTTCTGCAACATTCTGCCAGATGATTTCTTTAGTCATTGCCTTAATGGCATAAACTCCTACATCGCTGTGAACCATAATTATATCGAGTTTGCCGTCGCCATCGATATCAGAAAATTTATAGCTGTCGGCATGGTCGTGGTTATCATAGGTAAGGTCGAAACGGTTCCATATCTCTTTCCCTTTAGAGTCGAGCAATAGGGAACCGACAAGGATTTCATCGATACCGTCATTATTAAAATCGACCGGGTAAACATAATGGCCCATATTATCTTTTTTTCTTTTCTCCTGGTGCTGCCAGAGGTGGTTCAGCTGTGAATCATACAGATCGGTATTGATGGTGCCTCCCATATCGGTAAAGACGGCCAGTTCATCAGGGGTTCCTTTTGTGAGTTTTGCAATTGCCAGCCTGAAGTTATTATACTCATGGGGAAGCGGCTGTGTCGGCCATTCTGTTTTACGGATTATTTCGCCTGTTTGTCCGTTTGCTATTACGAGCCACTCTTTATCATCAAAGAGTCTCCAGTGTGCCACTTCAGCCTTACCGTCGTGATTAAAATCCCATAAAACACCGGGTGCCTCGAACGATGCCCTCAGTCTTTCGTTCTCAGGGGGAGCTTTCCATGACCATAATTGTTCTCCGGCATTATTAAAGATAGTCGCGGAATAGTCGCGTGAAAGGATCATGAAATCGGTTTTCCTGTCGCCGTCAACATCGCCGAATTTTGCAATTCCTGATACCGGCAGCTTATATTCTCTTATAAGCCTGACATCAGGATTAAGCTGGAAAGGGATTATATCTTTCTCAGTGAGGTCTGGATTTTTGCTGAGGACCAAAACATCTACTGTTGAGGGAGGAGTGATCCTTGTCAGTCTCACGGCTGTTTTGCCGGCGTCCAGGTTGAATGGTCCCCCTTGTTTCCAGCAAAGGGTACTGTCGCCAAAAGTTGTTTCAGACATCCAATCATCAACAATCACTTTAAAGCCTTTGCCCTTTGTTCCGTTGCTTCGTACGAAAAGGTAGTATTTTCCTTTTTCAGGAACATCGACCCATGTGATAAGATTGACAATGGAATTCATTACCAGGGCTGTGTTGTTAAAGTACCATGAATCTCCTGTTGCTTCGGTAATGACATCTGATTTGGGCATCCGTTCGAGGAAGTCGGAGGCAGGGATTATTACTGTTGCGGCAGGAGCGTGGTTTTGTGCACCTGGTGAGACAGATATTCCCAGTATTGCAGCCGTAATGAGTATTATTTTTTTCATTGGTTTGGAATATGGCTGAAAGGTAGGAAAATCCGGTCCATCAACAAAATCCCTGCTCCGCTGTCGCGGAGACGGGTAGGTGAAATATCGAAGCAGATAGCGGATTACCTGTGGTGATCCAGTATTGGATGGCCCATCAACAAAATCCCTGCTCCGCTGTCGCGGAGACGGGGATTTTTTGTATACATCCCTCCGTTCAGCAAGCTGACTTCGGGCTGATACAAAAAATCCCCGGCACTGCGTGCACAGGGATTTTGTTGAGGTCAGTGGCGGATTCGAACCGCCGTAGCCGGTTTTGCAGACCGATTCCTAGCCACTCGGACAACTGACCGTTAGTTTGGACTGCAAAAATAATAAAAAATGTGAATTCAGGAAAATCTGAAAAGAAAGCCATTCCTGTTTCAATTCATTTCTCAAGCCCTAATTCAATACCCATTTGATTCTGAACAATATTTCCGCCTCTTTCCCATTTTAACAATAATCCTCTAGTCATTCCGAGCGAAGCCGACGCATGATGCCGGGAGCAGGGTCACGCTTTCAACAGTTCTTCTATATCAAACTTCTTCATCTTAAGAAATGCCCTGACAACTCTTTCAGATCTTTCATGATCAGCCATAAGGTCTTTTAAGACTGAAGGAACAATCTGCCACGATACACCAAACCGGTCCTTCAGCCAGCCGCACCGGCCTTCCGACCCGCCCAGGGTAAGCCCTGCCCAGTAGTAATCAATCTCCAGCTGCGATTCACATTCGATAACAAACGAGACTCCTTCATTAAAAGAAAACTCATGCTGAAAGGAACTATCCATGGCTACAAAAAGATACTTGCCCAGGAAGAATTCTGCATGTGCCAGATTGCCTTCTATTTCATTCTGCTCTTTCGTATATCTTAAAATATTCTTGGCACCTGAACATTCAAAAACCGAAGCATAAAAATTAATTGCTTTCGCGGCATTGCCATTCTGCGATCCTGTGAACATTAATGCAGGAGTAAATCTCTGTGCCGAATCGCCTATTCTGCCATTTATCACCTGCCAGTTCACACCAAACCTGTCCCGGAGCCACCCGTATCTTTCGCTCCAGTCATATTTACCGATAGGCATAAGAACCGAACCACCCTCAAGAAGCTTGTCCCAGGTTTCTGTTGTCTCTTCTGCGGTTTCGCACGACACAAAAAATGAGATCGCAGGATTGATCTTATACTGAGGTCCTCCGTTCAGTAACATGAATTTTTGTCCGGCTGATTCAAGTATAACCACCATCGGATTTTCGGAAGTAATGACTGAGTTACTGAAAACAGAACAATAAAATTCTGCCGCTACCCTGGCATTTCCGTCAAACCAGAGACAGGGATAAACAGGATTTTTCATTGTTGTCATAATTCAATATACGTCTTTCATCACCGGGGAGAGATTCATTTCTTTCAAAAAGTATTGCCTTGAATTAAATCTTAACAAGCTAGCATATTATATTGTTCATTCAATTTCCTGGTTTATCATCCAGCCACATTCTTGAGAAATTATACTATTTTTATGAAGATTAGCCGATATTTTTCAGATGCAAAAAACAATACTTTTTTTCTGTTCTCTGCTTGTGATTATTTTCCAGTCGTGTACTTCCGGTAACAGAAAAAACACAATAAGCATCTCTGGCGCCTGGGCTCTCTATCCGTTAACTGTCAGGTGGGCCGAGGAATACAGGAAAATTCATCCCGAAGTAAGGATCGACATCTCCGCCGGAGGTGCTGGAAAAGGAATTGCTGATGTCCTCGGCGGACTGGTGGAAATCGGAATGGTATCGCGCGAAATTAATCCCGAAGAACTGAAAAAAGGCGCGCTGCCTGTCGCCGTGGCAAAAGATGCAGTGGTGGCTGTCGTAAATGAAAAAAATCCGGTCTTGCCTGATCTTCTTGCAAGAGGCTTGTCAGTAGAGGCCGGTATTAATATCTGGATAACAGGTAATTATAAAACATGGGGTGAGATTACAGGAAATAAATCCGGCCTTCAGG
>JAKLFN010000120.1 GCA_022711195.1 Bacteroidota bacterium | reverse complement strand
TCGTATCAATGCTATCAGGCTGATGGCTCACAGGGCTATTGTTGAAGAGAGCAGAGGGAGGTGAAATATTTACATCCCCCTGTCCCCCCCCGCCGAAGCGGGGCAGGCTCTTCAAAGGGGGAAAAAACTGTAACAAATTACTTAAATTTATAATTACGAGGAATAAATGAAACTCTGGGAGAAAGGAATAAACCCTGAGCCGGCAATAATTGAGTTTACGGCAGGGAAGGACAGGAAGACCGACCTTCATCTTACAAAATGGGATATAGTAGGATCGATGGCTCACGTGATAATGCTACATGATGTTGGACTGATCAGCAATGATGAGAAGAATGACATGCTCAAGGCGCTTCATTCTTTATTTGTGTGGGACGAGGAGGGAAGTCTTGTCATTGAGAATGATGTAGAGGACATACACTCGCAGATCGAGAAGGAAATGGCTTCGATCCTCGGGACGACAGGCAAGAAGATCCATACAGGACGGTCAAGAAACGACCAGGTACTGGTAGATATCAGGCTTTTTACAAGGGAAGAGATCGACAAGCTTGCTGTGATCATAAGCACACTTTTTAAAAGACTTCAGTCGCTCAGCGACCAGTACCGCGATGTACTTCTTCCGGGGTACACGCACATGCAGCCTGCAATGGTTTCATCATTCGGGTTATGGTTTGGAGCCTATGCTGAATGTCTCTCCGACGACCTCCTTGTCTTGTCGGCTGCCAGGGCGTTGAACAACAAGAATCCGCTGGGAACGGCAGCAGGCTTCGGAACCACCCTGCCTCTAAACAGGAAGCTGACTTCTCAGCTTCTCGAATTTGACGATCTTCTTTATAATTCTGCCTATGCCAGCCTGAGCAGGGGAAAAGTGGAAATGGCCATTGCCTCGGCGCTGGCATCAGTAGCCCAGACCCTTTCGCGCTTTTCAATGGATATTTGTCTCTATATGACTGCCGAATTCAGATTTATCGATTTCCCCGACGAATATATCACCGGGTCGAGTATAATGCCGCAGAAAAGAAATCCCGATGTGTTTGAGCTGATCAGGGGGCGATCGAATGTCATCCAGACCCTTCCGAATGAAATAGCAATGCTTACATCGAACCTTCCCTCCGGATATAATCGTGACCTTCAGCTGCTTAAACAGATTGTTTTTGATGCCTTCGCAGAGATTAAGGAGTGTATGGAGATAATGATCCTGATGCTGAATAATATAAAGGTAAGGAAGAACATTACAGAGAATCCTGTCTACAATACTATTTTCAGTACCGAGGAGGTGAACAGGCTTGTCAAGCAGGGTATTCCATTCCGGGATGCTTATAAAGCCGTATCAGAGATGGTGAAGAATTCTTCATTCTCGAAGACGACCATTAATGATTACAACCACGAGGGAAGCATAGGTAACCTCTGCAACGCGGAAATTGCTGCCATTTTCAATGAAAGGATGAAATGCTTCAGCAACAAATCTGCTGCACAGATGGCTGAGAAGATGATGGGGTATGTGAGCTGACCCCCTAACCCCCCCAGGGGGTAGTTGCGACCCCCCCCAAGGGGTAGTTGCGACCCCCCCAACCCCCCCAAGGGGGGGCTAGATTCAGTACCTATTTAATATTGTTTGGGTTTTAGGCCCCCTTCAGGGGGCAGTCACGCTTCAGCCGTGACGGGGGTATTTCTTTATATTCTCAATGAACTCATCAAAGAGATAATCTGTATCTGTGGGCCCGCCAGAAGCTTCGGGGTGGAACTGTGTTGAAAAGAATGGCATGGATTTATGCTTCATTCCTTCGTTGGTCTTGTCATTAATATTAATAAACAGAGGTTCCCACTCTTTTCCCAGAGTTTTATTGTCGACAGCAAAGCCATGGTTTTGCGAGGTTATATATGCCTTGTTTGTCCCGGTTTTTATAACAGGCTGGTTATGGCTTCTGTGTCCGTATTTCAGTTTGTAAGTATCGGCGCCTGAGGCTAGAGCCATAAGCTGGTTTCCGAGGCAGATGCCGAAAACCGGCTTCTTCCCGCTGAAAGATTTACTGATATTTTTGATCGTTGCCACGCACATTTTTGGATCACCCGGTCCGTTGGAAAGGAAGAGTCCGTCGTAATCCTCATTATGATAATCATAATCCCATGGCACCCTGATAATTGTCGTGTCGCGTTTCAGGAGGTTCCTGATAATATTATACTTGACACCGCAATCCACCAGCACGATCCTGTACTTCCCGTTTCCATATATTTTCTTTTCGCGGGTGCTCACCTCAGCCACCAGGTTTACCTTATTGGGATCATAGAAATCGATCTCTGTGTTTTCAGCTTCCAGCTTCCCCAGCATTGCTCCTTTTTCGCGGATCCGTTTTGTAAGAGCCCGTGTGTCAATTCCGTAAACACCCGGTACGTTATTTCTTTTCAGCCATTCATCGAGGCTTTCGGTTGCATTCCAGTGGCTGTATTCAAAGGAATAGTCGGAAACGATAAGCCCCGAAATATGTATCGACGAGGATTCATAGAAACGAAACAAGTCATTTTCCTCACTCCTGGCAGGCGCTCCGTAGTTGCCTACCAGCGGATATGTCAGGCAAAGTATTTGTCCGCGGTATGAAGGATCGGTCAGACTCTCAGGGTATCCGGTCATGGCGGTGTTGAACACAACCTCGCCGGCAGAAGCCTGAAGAGCCCCAAACGATTTTCCATAATAAACCGTCCCGTCTTCGAGTGTCAGTTTTACTCTGTTCCTCTCTGTCATTTCTCCCTTGTTCTTAGTTTTAATGTTATTATTTCTTTCTTATTTCACTAACTGCCTTCTGAACCTGTTCCATCGCCTTCCGGACTGTGCTGAGAGGAGCTCCCAGGTTCATCCTCATAAATCCTTCGCCTCCCTGGCCAAATGTAGATCCTTCGTTCAGTCCTACACCGGCCCTGTGAACAAAGAAATCGTGCAGTTCCTTTCCGGTCAAGCCAAGTTTTCTGCAGTCGAGCCAGATCATATAAGTGGCTTCGGGTCTGACAGGGGTGATCTCAGGAATATTCCTCCGGCAGAATTCAAGAACATAATTTACATTCTCATTAATATACTCCATTAAAGCATCAACCCATTCATGTCCTTTTGTGTAGGCAGCTTCTGAAGCTATATTTCCAAAGATATTACCGTTTCCGATATGAAGTGCTTCTATCTTCTTATTAAAATACTTACGGAGCACCGGGTTGGATATAATAACTGAAGATGTCGACAGGCCTGCAAGGTTGAATGTTTTACTAGGGGCGATGCATGTGACTGTAATATCGGCAATGTCGCCGGAGATACCAGCCATGGGTATATGTTTGTTCCCGGGGAGTACCAGGTCGCAATGGATTTCGTCGGAAAGGATGAGGATATTATTTTTCCTGCATATCTCTGCCAGCCTGGCAAGCTCATCGGCTCTCCATGCTCTTCCCACGGGGTTATGGGGATTGGAGATGATAATCATCCTGGTAGTGTTGGTCACAGATCTCTCCAGCGAATCAAAGTCCATGGAATAATTTCCGTTTTTTTCGATGAGCTGGTTAAATATGAGGTTACGGCCATGGCTTTCCGCTGCAGAAAAGAATGGAGTATAAACCGGAGGCTGGACGATAATGGAATCGCCCGGCCTGGTAAAGCATAATGTTGCTATATTGAGCGCAGGGACTATGCCTGGGCAGAAGCAGATCCAATCCCTGTCGATCTTCCAGTTGTGTCTTGCAGCCAGCCAGTTTACTATTGAATTGAAATATTCAGCCGGGCGGAAGCTGTATCCATATATTTCGTGATGTGCACGTCGATGGATTTCTGAAGTTATGAATTCAGGCGTCACGAAATCCATATCTGCAACCCACATGGGGATAATGTCATTCCGTCCAAAGGTCTCTTCTCTCAGGTCATATTTAATACTGTCGGTACCTTCTCTTCTGACAGGCTCATCAAAATTCCACTTCATTATGAAATGATATGATTTCGGGGCTCAAAGTTAGAAAGAAGTTTGGAGTTTGGGCACTTCAAACTATTTTAGAGAGTACCTGTATGGTTTCAATTATATTTACTATTTTTATCGGCAGTTATAATAATGAATAAAATTTAAAAAGATCTGGTATGAAAAGGGCAATCTCCTTATTGATAATTCCGGTGCTATTAATTTTATTTTCAGGCATTTCCGGGTGCCGGCAGAAAGCAGAGAATAAAGTAAAGAAAGTTGTTGAGCTGCAACAGGTCGACACGCTTGAAAAGAAAATTGAAGAGAATGTATACCCGCTGCCCACATCGGCTGATGTAATTAAAATGCTTACCGAACTTGAAGTGGGATACCAGTTTGGCATTTCAAATCCTGTTGAAAATGCTACCAGGTATATCAGCAGCAATGCCAGGGCAATCAATATGGGAGTTTTTGGTGCCGACCTGAGTTATTGCACTATTTATAACATTAACCAGGAGGTGATCAATTACCTTAATGCCATACGGACACTTGCCAACGAACTGAATATGTCGAAGATCTATGATGAGACCCTTTATGACAGGATCAAAAACAGCTTCGACAACAAGGATGAACTCGTGAAGATCCTTACTGATGCATTTGATCAGACCTATGCCTATCTTGCAGAAAATGAACAGCAGAACCTTGCTTTACTGGTCGTCGGCGGAGCATGGGTTGAAGGTATGTTCCTGACCTGTAATGTTTCGGAAGCTGCTTACCAGGTGGCAGGTATATCGAAGAATCTGATCGAGCAAAAAAAATCATTTGATCTTTTCCTTGAACTTGCCAATCCATATATGAACGACCCGGGTGTTGCTGAATTTATCGGTAAACTTGAACCTATTAAAAAAGTTTATTCAGGATTGGGCACAAGTCTTACCATGCAGAACATTATGGACATCACCAAAGCCATAAATGAGGTCAGGGCCCAGATAGTACAGTAATTAAAAACCAGATACATGAGGGTGTCTCAGAAGCTCTTGAATTTGCCCCTCTTCCCTAAGTGATACAGGGGCAGTTAAGGAAGACCAGGCTTTTGAGACACTCTCTTTTTATTACATGATGTCGATATGAGGGAATCAGTTTTATTGGCACTGATCCATATTTTTGCGATTGTTTCGACCGTGAACCCGGCAGGAATTACCTCAAGAGGCCGGAAGATACTCCGCAGTTACCTGCGTCGTTACCTGAACAGGGAGCTCGAGGAAGAATATTATGCTCTCTTTGAAAACAATCTCGAATTCTATTCCAATGAGCTGAAAAGTGTCGACCGTGCAGAGCTTGCCGATGAAGACTCTCTTATTTCATTCCAGATCACCAATATTTGCCGGCAGATAAAAAAAGGCCTTTTCCTTGAGGAGAGGATGCTGGTGTTCCTCCAGCTTATGGAATTCGCCTTTGAAGATGGTACCATCTCCGAACAGGAGAAGACCATCGTAAACCTGGTAGCCCGCACATTCAGCATCTCGAAAAAAGAGTACGACAATGCCTATGCCTTCATGATAGGCAGGTCGTTTGACGACATCTCTCCCGACTGTGTTCTCATTATCGAGAGCGATGAACATGACGATTCAGTTTCAGAGACCTATAAGAATTATGATAAATGGCGGCATATACGCACCAAAGGATTCAGGGGTCAGATCGTTATTCTTCATATCGAAAGTACCGGAACACTCCTGCTTACTTATGACGGTCCGCTTAACCTGTATTTCAAGGGAAGAGATATCATTGCATGCCGGCCCTACCTTCTAGAAAGGGGCGTGAATATCAAAGGGGTGGGTATTGATCCTATTTATTATTCCAAGATCTACAAGAAGTTCGTTTCGAGGAATTTTCCCGAGAAAGTGATTTTTGAAGGACATGACATTGAATACATCTTCAGGAACTCAGAAAATGGTCTGAGGAAGATGAATTTCAGGGTGGAATCGGGAAACATGGTTGCAATAATGGGTGGCAGCGGTGTCGGCAAAACCACCATGCTTAACCTTCTTCATGGCAAGATAAAACCTACAACAGGGAACCTCTATATTAATGGCCACGATATCCATTCAGGCTCTGAGGAGCTGAAGGGTTTGATAGGTTATGTGCCTCAGGATGATATGCTTATTGAGGAGCTTACTGTTTATCAGAACCTTTATTTTAATGCGCGTCTCTGCTTTGGCGACTATACCGAAGAACAACTGAATAACACCGTCGACAAAGTACTTGCCGATCTTGACTTGTCTGATATACGCGATCTCCAGGTCGGGGATATTATGAACAAGAAAGTCAGCGGAGGGCAGCGTAAAAGGCTTAATATCGGACTCGAGCTCATGCGGGAGCCTGTAGTCTTGTTTATTGATGAGCCGACTTCGGGATTATCATCCTTCGACTCAGAGAAGGTAATGACGCTTCTCAAGACACAGGCGTTGAGCGGTAAGCTGGTGTTTGCGATAATTCACCAGCCTTCTTCGGACATCCTTAAAATGTTT
>JAKLFN010000012.1 GCA_022711195.1 Bacteroidota bacterium | reverse complement strand
ACTGCGGAGGACTTTACGGATTTGTTTCATCGCATGCTTCAAATTCATTCAATGTTGCTGTATTAAGCCTGTTATTCATAAGGAAGAAATGGTTTTCCGTATTTATTCTTTTCTGGGCAGCTGTTGTTGGTTACAGCAGGATCTACCTCGGGGTCCATTATCCGGGAGATGTTCTCGCAGGAGCATTGCTCGGATCACTCATAGGATGGGGAGGATATGAACTGTATAAAATAATTGATTATAGAATTATTGAACAAAGGGATAATTTAAGAAGAAGTAAGAACGAAGAACAAACGAACAGCGAAATCAGAACCTGAACTTCAAAATTCTTCATTCGAATGTTCTGCGTTCTTACTTCAAACCAAGTAAGAATGAATTGTCTCAACCTCATATCCACAGATCCGTTCTTCAACCTTGCCGCTGAAGAATACCTTTTCATGAACAGAACGGAGGATTTTCTTATTCTGTCCATAAATGATCCGTCTGTTATAATTGGGAAGCACCAGGTTGCTCACCGTGAAGCTGATACCCGGTTTGTGACAGAAAACAATATCCCGGTAATCAGAAGGATATCAGGAGGCGGGACTGTTTATCATGACCACGGGAATGTGAACTTTTGCTTCATACTGAACAGTACCGGGGGAACACAGGTTGATTTCAGGAAATATTCACAACCGGTAATTGAATTTCTTGGTTCTTTAAGGATAAACGCAGTACTTGAAGGTAAAAATGATCTGAAGGTGGATGGCCTCAAAATCTCAGGGAATGCCGAACATATCTACAGGGAAAGAGTACTGCATCACGGAACACTTTTGTTTGATACTGATCTGCAAAGATTAAGACGATCATTACGAAAAGACACTTCCGGATATGTCACAAGGGCAATTGCTTCGAATCCTTCACACGTTACAAACATCAAAGAAAGAACTTCCGGTATCAGGGATGCCTGTGAATTCAGGGAAATCATGCTCGGATACTTCCTCGGGTCTGAAGGAAATATAAAAACAGATCTGACAAATAGTGAAGAAAAGCTTATAGAAACTCTTGCGGAGACCAGGTACCGTACATGGGAGTGGAATTATGCATATGGTCCTGAATATGCTCTTAATAACAGCTTTGAAATTGGAAATTGTAATTATACCTGCAATATCTCGGTACAGGACGGCATTATCAGGGAGTTTGAACTCGAGGGGTCCGGCCCTTTGGCTCAGACCGGAATTAATTTGTCCGGTACCAGGCATATGCCGGAAGATTTGCTGAGGGCTTTTCATCAGAAAAAAATAAACATTTCAGGTGAAGATATTTTTAAGTTCTTTTAGGTACATTGTATAGAGTTCCACAGAGAAGAAGATAATAGTCTGGTTTATGGATATTTTGAAATCAATATTGATCTGGCTGATCGGGATAGCATTTATTCTGGTATTCTTCCCGGTTACATTCTTAATATGGCTGATTGTACTTCCGTTCGATAGGAAGCGCACAGTTGTCCATTGGCTGCTGGTATACCAGTCATTCATCGTATCGCATATTATGCCGATATGGAAGATAAAAGTCGAAGGCAGGGACAAGGTGGATAAGGATATGATATATGTTATCATTTCCAACCATCAGTCTATACTCGATATACTGCTTATGAATTCATTACGTTTCAAGTATAAATGGATTAGCAAGATCGAGAACATGAAAGTCCCTTTTATAGGCTGGTACCTTAGAATGGCGGATTATCTTGTTATTGACCGCGGCAATCCCGAGAGCAAGGAAAAGATGATTGAAGATGCATTACTCTGTCTGAAAAAAGGTATATCTATAATGATGTTTCCCGAAGGGACAAGGTCGGTCGATGGTGAGATCGGTTTCTTTAAACGGGGTGCATTCCAGCTTGCAATTTCAGCGAACAAGCCAATCCTGCCTGTTCTGATAGATGGCAGCGGTGGCATTCTGCCAAAGCATGGACTAATATTCGGAGGATTCCATAAAATAACATTAAGGATATTCGATCCTGTTTTTCCCGCTTCCTTCGGGACTGATGACTGTGATCTTCTTGCTCTTAAATTTCATGATATGCTGGCTGACGAGCTTGTGCGCCTGAGGACTGAAAAACAATGTAAATGACACACTATCCTTACTACCGGAGAATTCTTCACAGGATGGGATACTATGACTACCAGCGGGGGCTGATAGTCAATCATATAGCTCAGGATAACGGATGGCTGAGACATCAGAAACATTGCAGGGATTTCATATTGAAGGCAGTTGATGTTATTGCTCCGGAGAAGGTAACAGTTCTGGGAAGCGGCTGGCTGCTCGAATTACCTTTGCTTGAAATGTCTGAAAGAGTTGGAGAAATACGACTTGTAGATATTATCCACCCCCCTGAAGTAATTGTCCAGACAAGAGAAATCAGGAACATTAAACTGATTGAAGACGATATTACGGGAGGGCTTATTGAGGAGGTGTGGAAGAAAGCCGGTAACCGGACATTCTTTAATAAACTGCCATCCATAGGGCAGATAAAAATTCCTGAATATAATGCCGGGAACCCCGGACTGATCATTTCACTTATGGTATTGACCCAGTTGGAAAGCCTTCCGGTAAGGTTGCTTGAGAAAAAAGCAAAAAAAGATGAAAATGCATTATTGAATTTCAGAAAGAATATACAGGTTAACCATATTAGTTGTCTTAAGCAGCATAAAGCCGTGCTGATCACTGATACATCTGAAATATTTATTGATCCGGACGGAAAAAGTACCGAAGTCAGAACTCTCCTGACTGATCTTCCCCAAAACTGTTATACGGAGACATGGAGGTGGGATCTGGATCTCAAGAGAGCAGATTTTAACCGCAAGAGGTCAGTAATGGAAATCACGGGTGTAATCTTTTAATCAAAATGGGGAAAGACGAACTTAAGCAGGACTATTTGGATCAGGCTGCATCACTGGGAATAAAGGTCGAAAAGGAGAAAAAGATCCTTTTTTTAATAGCACTTTTTCGCCTCATAACCTTTGCAGGAGGATTTATTCTTACTTATCTTTCTTTTGAACTGTCGAAATACACAGGTTTCGCAGCCTTTGTTTTCTTTGTCTCACTCTTTCTGTTCCTGCTAAGGAGTGATTCTCTTCATTCTTCACGCAAGATATACCTTGAAAACCTTGTAAGGATAAATACTGATGAAGCTAAAGCCCTTGACGGTGATTTCTCAATGTTCAAAGATGGTAGCCCTTTTATCAGAAAAGACCATGATTTTTCATACGATACCGATATCTTCGGCCCTTCATCATTATTCCAGTTCCTGTGCAGGACATGTACAGGCTATGGGAGCCGGGTACTGGCTGAATGGCTTTCAGATCCGTATTCTGTCTCCTCATCAATGGAGATGCGTCAGGAGGCAATAAAGGAAATATCAGGCAAAGATCTTTGGCGAAAGAGCTTCCTGGCCACAGGAATGAATACGGAACTTGATCAGCAGCAAATATCGGGTTTTACTGCCTGGCTCTCCGGGGAGGATCATATGCTGACAACCTTATACCGGAAATGGATAATGTGGCTGTTACCTGCCCTTAACCTGATCTCACTTGTCTGTGTCATAATGGGTTTTATAAGCTATGGTGTCTTAATAATTTTTTTGCTGGCGAGCCTCCTTTTTGTACTGAAAGACTTGCAATGACTGGTGCTCCTGTCTGTGCTGAAGAGCTCAGATTTATACCCCTGAAGCTTTTTACAAGCATGCGGACCACCGATTCGCTTTCCACTAATGAGTCGTATTTTTATGCAGAATTGAAAAGGCTGGGATTACTGAAACTAAAGATCCAGGAAGAAGAACCTATGTTCTTCCTGCTGGATGAGATTCTTAAGGGCACAAATTCCGAAGACAAAAGCCTGGGATCAAAAATCTTCATTGACAAGCTGATAGAATTCGGAGGAACCGGATTGATCGCAACCCACGATCTCTCACTTGGGAAACTGGAAGAGAATTATCCCGGAAGAATAATCAATAAATGTATAGAGGTGGAGATTGACGGTGAAAAAATAAATTTCGATTATATTTTACGCGACGGAATAGCCAGGAACAGGAATGCAGTTCTTCTAATGAAACAAATGGGAATACTGGATTGACCGGTTACAGAAGAACCCTTAATTTATTGAACCGGTTTTTATCTTACATTGGAATTGATATCCAGCCGTTTATTTAAGAATCACAGGTTATATTTCCGGATTATTGTTGAAAAATTGACTGCAGAGGGCTTTTGTAAATAACTATATTTGCGCAAAATTTCCGGTCAATGACTGTAGTTGGTTATTCTGAAGAGCATATCAAAACACTTGAGTGGCGTGAACATATCAGGCTGAGGCCCGGTATGTACATTGGCAAGCTCGGCGACGGCTCTTCACAGGATGATGGTATTTATGTCCTGCTGAAAGAAGTGATGGATAATGCCATCGATGAATACATGATGGGTTATGGAAAGAAGATAGATGTTGCGATCAACGGAAGGGAAGTCAGGGTGCGTGATTATGGCAGGGGAATTCCTCTTGGGAAGGTAATAGATGCAGTTTCCAGGATGAACACAGGTGCGAAATATGATTCCAAGGCTTTCAAGAAATCAGTAGGTCTTAACGGCGTAGGTGTAAAAGCTGTAAATGCCCTCTCGTCAAAATTCATTATAAGGTCGATCCGCGACGGACAGCTGAAAATGATCGAGTTTGAACACGGATTAACAATAAAAGATCATCCTCAGAAGGCAACAGATGAAGAAAATGGTTGTGAAGTGATCTTCCAGCCTGATGAAAACATGTTCGGCAACTATTTCTATATATCGGAATATGTTGATACAATGCTCAGGAATTATGTATATCTCAATACCGGGCTTGTGATCAACTTCAATGGTAACAAATTCCTTTCCAGAAATGGTCTTGCCGATCTGCTGAGTGACAGCATGGAAAAGGAGGGTCTCTATCCTCTGATCCATCTTAAAGGTGAGGATATTGAACTGGCATTCACTCACGGGTTACAGTATGGCGAAGAGGTCCAAAGCTTTGTCAACGGGCAGAATACAACCCAGGGAGGTACACATCTTCATGCTTTCCGTGAAGCCATTGTCAAAACAATAAGGGAGTTTTACAAGAAGGATTATGATCCCTCGGATATCAGATCTTCAATTATTGCCGCAATAAGCATTAAGGTTGAAGAACCTATTTTCGAGTCGCAGACGAAAACAAAGCTGGGATCGAAAGATATGGGGCCCGGCGCGCCTTCAATAAGGAACTACATTAATGAATTTGTAAAGAAACAGCTTGATGATTACCTTCATAAGAATCCGGAAACCGCGAGGATCCTTCTGAAGAAGATCCAGGATTCCGAGAAGGAGAGGAAAGCCATATCCTCAATTCAGAAACTGGCAAGGGACAGGGCAAAGAAGGTCAGTCTTCATAACAGGAAACTGAGGGATTGCAGGATTCATTATAACTCGATTGATGCGAAGAAGCTTGATTCGACTATCTTCATCACCGAGGGTGATTCGGCAAGCGGATCAATAACAAAGTCGAGGAACGTTGAGACCCAGGCGGTCTTCAGCCTCCGTGGAAAACCCCTGAACTCCTTCGGGCTCACGAAGAAGATCGTATATGAGAATGAGGAATTCAACCTGCTCCAGGCTGCACTTAATATCGAAGAAGGTATTGAAAATCTCAGGTATAATAATGTGGTGATAGCAACCGATGCCGACGTTGACGGAATGCATATCAGGCTTCTGCTGCTGACATTCTTCCTCCAGTTCTTTCCCGATCTTGTAAGAAAGGGGCATGTATATATTCTGCAGACACCCTTATTCAGGGTAAGAAATAAAAAGGAAACACGTTATTGTTATACTCCTGAAGAAAAATTAAATGCGGTTGAGGCTCTTGGGCCCAATCCGGAGATAACGAGGTTTAAGGGCCTTGGTGAAATATCTCCCGATGAATTCGGAAATTTCATTGGTAAGGATATGCGCCTTGAGCCTGTCAGAATGAGGAAAGCAGATGCTGTAAACAGTTATCTTGAATTCTACATGGGAAAGAACACTCAGGAGAGGCAGGATTTCATTATTGAGAACCTGAGAATTGAAGAAGATCTTGTTGAGACTGAAATATAAAAGGATCGGAAGGGAAAAGAAGGTATGATTTATGGAAGAGCTTGAACTTGACGGCGATTTTCCGGAAGGTGTTGAACAGGGGCCGGCTGCCCTCCATTCGGTTACGGCATTGTCGGGGATGTACCAGGACTGGTTTCTCGATTATGCTTCGTATGTGATCCTCGAAAGGGCTGTACCTGACCTGAATGACGGGCTTAAACCTGTCCAGCGCAGGATACTTCATTCAATGAAGCGGATGGATGACGGCCGGTTCAATAAAGTAGCCAATATAATAGGACACACCATGCAGTTCCATCCTCATGGTGATGCATCGATAGGCGATGCACTGGTCCAGCTCGGACAAAAGGATCTCCTTGTTGATACTCAGGGAAACTGGGGTAATATCCTGACCGGAGACGGAGCCGCTGCTCCCAGGTATATTGAAGCGCGTCTTTCCAAATTTGCTCTCGATGTTGTTTTCAATCCCAAAACAACCGAATGGAAACTATCTTACGACGGACGTAATAAAGAACCGGTCACATTACCGGTGAAATTCCCGCTCCTCCTCGCCCTCGGAGTGGAGGGTATAGCAGTGGGTCTGGCATCAAAAATACTGCCCCATAACTTCAACGAACTTATCGATGCAACAATAAATCATCTCCAGGGAAAGGAGTTTGAAATTTATCCCGATTTCCCTACAGGAGGACTAATAGACATTTCAAAATACAATGACGGCCAGAGAGGCGGAGTTGTGAAAGTAAGGGCTAAAATCGAAAAAATCGATAAGAAGACACTCGTTATTACAGAGATCCCGTTCGGTAAAACGACTTCAACTCTTATCGAATCGATAATTAAAGCCAATGAGAAAGGTAAAATAAAGATCAGGAAGATAGATGATAACACTTCGGCAAACGTTGAAATTATGCTTCACCTTATGCCGGGTGTATCGCCCGACAAGACCATCGATGCACTTTATGCCCTTACCGATTGCGAATATTCGATTTCACCGAATTCCTGCGTCATCGTGGGAAACAAACCATCGTTCATGGGTGTCAGCGAAATACTCAGACACTCTGCCGCAAGAACTGTGGAACTCCTCAAAACCGAACTTGAAATAAGGAAAAATGAGCTTCAGGAAGAGTGGCACATGTCATCTCTCGAAAAAATATTCATTGAGGAGAAGATTTACCGCGACATCGAGGACTGCGAGACATGGGAAGGAGTTATAAAAGCTATTGATGACGGCCTTAAACCTTTCAGGAAAAAATTGCTGAGAGATATCACCCGGGAAGATATCATCCAGCTTACCGAGATCAAAATCAAGAGAATATCAAAATATGATGTAAAAAAAGCCGACGAACATATTAAAGGACTTGAAACTGAACTCGATGAGGTCAAAAATCACCTCAGAAATATAATCCCCTTTGCTATCAACTATTTCAGACAGATAAAGAAGAAATTCGGAAAAGGGAAGGAAAGAAAGACAGAGATCAGGAACTTTGATACGATCCAAGCTGCAAAAGTCGTTGCAAGTAATGCCCGGCTTTATATTAATTATAAGGAAGGATTCATCGGGACGGGATTGAAAAAAGATGAGTTTGTTTGTGAATGTTCAGATCTTGATGACATTCTCGTTGTAAGGAAAGACGGTGTGTATCTTATCACCAAAGTGTCCGATAAGGTTTTTGTAGGGAATGATATTCTGTATGCACAGGTCTTCCTGAAGAACGATGAACGAACCATATATAATATTGTTTACCAGGATGGCAAAGATGGTCCGCTTCTTGTGAAAAGATGTGCCATTACCGGACTTACACGTGATAAGGAATACAATCTTACAAGGGGCACACCCGGATCGAAGATCGTGTATTTCAGTGCCAATCCAAATGGTGAGGCAGAGGTCATCAAAGTATATCATAAACCAAAAGCCAGGCTCAAGAAGCTGGTTTTCGAATTTGACTTTGGTCAGCTGGCTATCAAGGGTAAATCATCAATGGGAAATATCCTTACAAGGAATGCTGTTCATAAGGTTGCCCTGAAGGAGAAGGGATTATCGACACTGGGAGGAAGAAAGATATGGTTTGATGATGCTGTTTTCAGGCTGAATGTAGATGGCAGGGGAATCTTCCTCGGTGAATTCGGCGGAGATGACAAAATACTTGTAATTACAAAGAACGGATACTTCAGACATACGGGATTTGATCTTTCGGGTCATTTTGAAGAGAATATACTTGTGATTGAAAAATACAGACCGGGGAAAGTATATTCTGCAATTTACTATGATGCCGAACAGAAATTCCATTATGTCAAACGGTTTATTATTGAAGAATCCGAAAAGCCCCAATGCTTCATCAACGAACATCCCGATTCGAAGCTTGTAAGCATCTCAGAGCTTGAGTATCCGAGGTTTGAGATACAGTTTGGAGGAAAGCACAAAGGCCGTGACAATGAAATAATTGAAGTGGCTGAATTCATTGGTGTAAAGAGCTATAAGGCAAAGGGACGGAGGCTGACAAACTATATGGTCGACGATGTTCATGAGATCGAGCCGGTGGTAAAAAAGGAAAGCGGTTCAGATATAACGATGAAGGATGAAGAGGAAGGTCATGAAAATCCTCTCCCCCCGGTTCGTGATGATCCCGCCCAGATGAAGCTTGAATTATAATGTCTGAAAAGAATTTAATTTATATTATCGGGTTTATGGGCAGCGGTAAATCTACTACAGGAAGAAAGCTGGCAGCATCAATAGGATGCCCTTTCATGGACCTCGACCGGAAAATTGAAGAGGTTGCCTGTAAAACAATACCGCGGATATTTGCAGAAGACGGAGAGGAACACTTCAGAAAAATAGAATCGGAAGTCCTGAAAAGCCTTGACACCGGCAGCAGAATCATCGTTTCAACAGGTGGAGGAACACCATGCCATGGCGATAATATGGACTTCATGATCCGGACCGGGATGACAGTTTACCTTAAAATGACACCCGGACAACTTTCACAGAGATTGCTGAACTCTTCGGGTGAAAGGCCGCTGCTCAGAAATGTTCCCGACGAGTCTCTCCCCAGGTTTATTGAGGAAAAATTAGCACAGCGCGAGAAGTGGTATAATAAAGCTGAAATAATTGTTGAGGGCCAGAATCTGAATATAGAACTGTTAGGATCAATCATAAATTCAAAGTAGGTTAACCGGTACAACAGCATGAGACACAGCTTGCTCAGATTCAGCAATACCGGAGCGGGCATTAAACCGGCAGTTTATTTACTGTCAGGACAGGCTTTGCTTGCAGGGATCTTCTGTGGCATTTTCGATATTACAGCTCATTCAATGTTCCTGTCTCTGTTCGACGAAAAAATACTGGCACGGGCATATATTTTATCGGGGATCACCGGATTTATCTTTTCAACCCTCTTCATCCTCCTTCAGAAAAAGATTCCATTCGGGAAGCTTTCTGTTATAATTTTACTCTTAGTATCTTCCGTAACCCTTGTATTGTGGATACTCCTGCTTGTAATGCAAACCCCGCCTTTGATCTTTATTCTTTTTCTGATGATGGGACCACTCAATATTCTGATGATGCTCGTCATGGATGGCACAGTTTTTTGTCTGACTGAAAAAGAGAGAGAAGACAGACTCTACAGTTTCACAAATGCAGCCCTGCCAGCAGGCATAATTGCAGGTTGTTTTTCAATTCCCGTTCTTATTGGCGCCGGGATTGACCTTCGGCATTTTATTCTTTTTGGTTTTATTGCAGCTGCCGGTGCAGCTGTAATGCAGATTTACCTGCAAAGGATCATGACTAAGGATGGTGATAATCAACATATGCGATATCCCTCTTCAAAAAAGGCGTCCGGGGCACTGACCATTCCCCGAAACAGCTTACAAAGAAAACTGGCGGTGGTAACATTATTTTCGGTGGTAGCTGCATCCTTTATCCAGTATTCTTTTCTTGCAGTCTCAAGGGTACATTATCCCACAATGCAGGATCTGGCTCATTTCCTGGGGCTGTTTACCGGGATTGTAATGACATTTGCACTGATAGTCAAGTTCATTGTCTTCCCCTTCCTGATCAGGAATTTCAGATTACAGACGGCAATAGTATTTACTCCGTTCCTGATTGCTGTTCTGACCACCGGAGTGTTGCTGACAGGTCATTTTACAGGCTCCAATATTTCACTAACCGGCATAAGCGGCTTTTTTATACTCCTTGCACTAAGCAGGTTCTTCTCCAGGTCATTTAAAGAATCCATAGAATTATCTTCTGCGGAAATTCTTTTACAGTCGGTTGAGGGTTCAAGGAGATATACTACCCTTACGGGTCTGAAAGGTCCCGTGAATGAATCCGGGACCATCATTGCCGGGATAATCCTTACCCTGATGGGGATTATCGGACCGGTAAAGCTGATCCACTTTCCCATGGTGCTTCTGGTGCTGACTATACTGTGGATAATACTGGCATTCAGACTTTATTCTGTTTACCGTAGTTCATTAGTTACCAATGAAGCGAATCACGGGAAATACCTTCCGGATGATACTGTCAGTAAAACCAATCCGGTATGGGAGAACAGGATATCGGCACAGTTGGCTTTTAATGCTGATTTTTACAAGATCATTACCGGAGATCAGGCCATACCTGAAAATAGTCAGAATAAATGGTATCTGAATAAGATCCTTGAATATGCCGATATAAAAAAAGATATCAATTTTTTGCCGGCCCTGAAAAAAATCAGATCAGGCTCCGGCATTTCAAGGGAAATTAAGCAGAGGGCATCGGAAATCATTCAGGATCTTGAGTTGTCGGTTTCCGGTGTCAGGAATATGGATGAAAGGCTGAAAGCTATGATGCTTCTTGCACAGGATCAGCCTCCGCATATTCCGGAAGTGATCAGATTGCTCAGGGACCCGGATAATGACCTGAAGTTAATCGCGCTGAATATAATCAGGAAATTCAGGTTCAGTGATTTACTTCCTGAAGTATGCGCTTGTCTCGACAATAATTATATCGCCGTACAGGCTGAGAATGTCCTGAAAAGTTTTGGCAGTGAGGCGGATCAGCCGCTTCGCAGGTTCTATCTCCTGTCCCAGAGTGATAGCAGGATATCGGCAACAATACTGAAAATTCTTGGAAAGAATTGCAGCAGTGAAAATACTGAATTCCTCTTCTCTTTGCTCTGGACAGCCTCCAGACCAATCCGTGAGGCCGGACTGAAAAGCCTTGCCGGATGTAATTATAATCTCAATCCGGATGAAAAGGAAAAACTGCTCAGGGTGATAAATGATGTTATCGGAATAATTACATGGAATATGTCAGCCGGGATATGCCTTGGCAGAATGAAAAACAGGATCCCGTACAATGCCATGTTACAGGAAAACAGGAGATGGATGGAATACCTGTTCGACCTTCTTGCAGTTACATACGGCAGCCGGATTTCCGGAGAGATAAGAAATAACATTGAGGAAGGATCAGGCCGGAGTGTCAGTCATGCTCTGGAAATAATCAATATCATTACTGATGAGCATATAAAAAGCAGACTGACAGTACTTCTTGACAGAATACCTGACAACCGGAAACTCAGAACGCTCTTCAGGTATTATCCCGGCGAAATTCCTGCGTGGAATGATCTTGTCGGCTATATAATTAACCGCGATTATAACCTTCTGGGTGTATGGATCAGAGCCTGTATCATCAGGCAAATTCCTGAAATAACCGGGAACGATATGGGTGAATCCCTGATAGCACTTCTTTTCAGCCCTGAAAAAATACTAATAGAGGAAACCGCAAATCTGCTTTCACGTTCCGGGAAAGAGTATTTTACACAGGCTTCTGACAGGTTGCCCCAGGTTACCAGAGAAGCCATTGATACAATAATAACCGGGAAAGTAAAAGACTATGAACTGTTATATGATAAAGTAATTTTTTTAAAATCGCTTTTCAGCGCTCTTCCTGAGGAATCACTGCTTACCCTTGCCGCTAATATGGTATCGGCACGATTCCTGTCACCCGAATACCTCCCCCGTGAAAACGGTTATATCCTGTGGGAGTGCCACCCCGGGATTAATAATTGCACGGCGGGGATATTTTACGATAATATGTTGAGGAAAATATCCGTTCCCGGAGAAGATTCGTTCTGTTATATTCTTCCGCTTCTTGATCTTGAGAATTATCTTGGCCGGTATCCGGAACACACACCTGAAATATTCAAATACATAGATGAAATCGAAAGAAGAAATCAATGAGATCAATCCCTTTCCAGGGTTAAGACCCTTTACTCCGGAAGAAAGTGAGCTCTTCTTCGGACGTGAAAAGGAAAGTGATGAAGTATTCTCCAAGCTTCTGAGAAACCGTTTTGTAACGGTCACCGGAGCGTCCGGAAGCGGTAAATCGTCTTTGGTTTACTGTGGCATTTTGCCAAGGATAAAGGAAATGGGGCGAAAAGAATTCTCTCCGTGGAGAATTATAATCTTCAGGCCTGGAAATGATCCCTTCGAGAGTCTGGCTCATGCCATCCATGAAAATATTGCTGAGACCGGATTGAAAGAAGTCCCTGTTGAAACACTTCTTTCCGACCTTCACAGGGAGTCAGACGGCATATCCATAGCCCTGAAAAAACATATAATAAGGGGATATGAGAAAGTTTTACTGGTTGTCGATCAGTTCGAGGAGCTTTTCAGATACCGCACATCCGATACTGGTGGAACATACGGTACTGAAACCGGAGAATTTGTCGAGAATCTTGTCAATGCGGTAAGTCTTTCGGATTCAAGAGTCTATACAATTGTCACAATGAGGGCCGATTTCATGGGTGAGTGTGCATATTACCAGGGGCTTACACAATTGATAAATACAAGTAATTTCCTTATACCGCGTATGGAAAGGGAGAATTACAGGCAGGTTATTGAGGGGCCTGTGAAATATGCAGGAGCTTCAATCGATAAATCATTTGTTGAGACTCTTCTTGACGATATTGATGAACATTCTGATCAGTTGCCTGTATTGCAGCATGCTCTTATGAGGACATGGAATCACTGGCTCGAGCTCAAAGATCCTGAAAGGCCGCTTGGTTATGCCGATTATGATTCGGTGGGTACCATGAGGAATGCAATGGCACGGCATGCCGACGAAGCTTTCGGAGAACTCGATAACCGTGGCAGGGAGATATGCAGAAGGATGTTCAGGGCTCTGACTGAAAAAGGAAGCGACAACAGGGGGATCAGAAGACCAACAGTCTTTTCAACCCTGAAATCTATTATTGACTGTTCCTCCGCAGAACTGGCAGAGGTGATAGAAAAATTCAGACAACCATCAAGGTCATTCCTCACACCACGATACGGTCTTCCGCTGAATGAAGATTCCGTTATCGACCTTTCGCACGAGAGTCTCATCAGATTGTGGAGCAGGCTCACTGCATGGGTTGACGAGGAGGCTTCATCAATTCAGATGTACCTGAAGCTCGCTGAATCATCGTCATTATACCAGCACGGGAAGACCGGATTAATGAGAACTCCGGATATTCAGCTGGCAATCAACTGGCGCGACAGGGAAAAACCCACACTGAAATGGGCCAGAAGATATGACCCTGCATTCGAAAGAGCAATGGTCTTCCTCAGGACCAGCGAAAAAGAATATCTTGATGAAGAAGAAAGAAAGCTGAAGATCCAGAGAAGTAAAATGAAGCGCACCAGGATAATGACAATATTCTTTGGAGGTGCCACAATTATTGCTCTGGGATTAATGATATCGGCATTTATTCAAAAAGTCTCGGCCGACAGGCAAAAAGCGCTCGAAGAAACAAAACGGATACTTGCCGAAAAGGAAAAAATTAAGGCAGATTCAACAGCTTCAGTTGCTTTCATGAAGTTACAGGAATCCGATTCCGGAGCTGTTATCGCACGGAGAGATGCCGAAGAGGCACTTAAGCAAAAAGCATTCATTCAGTCAAGGTTATCGGCAGCTGAAAGTTTTGCCGATTCTGCACAAAGCGCTGTTATAGAAGCCAGCCTGATGGCTGCTTCCGCAACCGAACAGAAGGATGAAGCTGTAAGACTCAGAATGCTTTCAGTCGGGAAATCATTATCACTAAGATCCCTCCAACTCGACGGAAATAAAGACCTTCAAACCCTCCTGGCTTACCAGGCTTATCTTTTCAATAAGAAAAACGGAGGATCTGACAATGATGCTGATATTTATTCCGGGCTCTATAATATCACACGACAATATGCAATCGGTTATAAGACCTTCAACGGTCATGAGGGAGAAATAAAAAGCATTGCATTCCATCCCGACGGTAAGGAATTCTTTACTTCGGGCAGTGACGGTAAAGTCCTGAAGTGGACATTATCAGGCGATAATCGCAATTTCAGTGAAATCTATTCCGGCGAAAAGGTAATAGAAATACTTGCTGTTAATCCTGATGCATCATGGCTCGCTGCAGGTGAAACAAACTCTTCCGTTCATATGATACCACTTAGCGGGGAAGGTGTAAAGTATAAGCTTTCAGCTCATACAGACAGGATTAATTCTCTTAACTTCTCATCAGACGGGAATTTCCTTTATTCCGCTTCACTCGACGGACGTGTACTTAAATGGGATCTGAACGAGAAAACCTGTACAAATGTTACACCGGCAGGAACAGGAATAATAAAGGTTGATGTTTCTTCAGGAGGTGAATATTTTGCAGGTATCAATTCAGAAAACAAAATTATAGTATGGAATCCTGAAAATAATCACAACTACTTCATGATTGAAACTGTAAGAAAGAAGATCAATGTGATAAGGTTCTTACCTGACAAAAGTATACTAGCAATAGGTGATCCTGAAGGATTCGTCGAACTGTGGGATGTGGTTTTGAGAGAAAGGATTTCATTTGTAAAAGCACATACCTCAAAAGTAAACGATATACAGTTCAGCAGGGTAAAGGAACAAATGGCGACAGCCGGTGCGGACAGATCGGTGAGGATCTTCAACATAAGAAATGTTTCCGATCTTTCAGAACCACCTGTGATAATTACCGATAATGAAGGTTCGGTAATTACAATTCAGTTCAGCCCTGACGGACAGTCAATTATTTCGGGTACAGATAAAGGCAAGAACAATCTCGTCAGCCGCCTGACCCATTCTGACTTCATGGTACGGGACATCTGTTCGTTGGTTTCAAGGAACATGACACAGGATGAGTGGAACTTATATGTAGGCAGGGATATACCTTTTGAAAAAACCTGTACGGATTCTGAAATCAAAATAAGGATAAGAGAAGTAAAATAAATTCATCCGGTCTTCTGATATTTTATTTCAGTCTGAGATAGTATATTATTTGGGACAAACCCCTTTTTCGCTAAATTTGCAGGCCATAATTATGGTTTTATTTGTTAGTACTCTATACCTTATTAATATAATGAAAAATAAAAAGACACTTCTGATGATACTGGACGGCTGGGGGATCGGTGACGGATCAGCAGCCGATGTGATAAGTACAGTACCAACACCCAATCTTGACGAACTGGTGAAAAAGTATCCCAATTCAAGGCTGTTTGCCTCCGGGGAGGATGTCGGACTGCCTGAAGGACAGATGGGAAACTCCGAGGTGGGACATCTTAACATCGGAGCCGGAAGAATAATCTACCAGGATCTTGTAAAAATTAACAAGGAATGCAAAACCGGTGAAATAAAGCAGAACAAGGTTCTGACTGAAGCGTTTTCCTATGCCCGTGATAAAAATAAGCAGGTGCATTTCTTTGGTCTCCTTTCAGACGGAGGAGTTCATTCTCTCGACAGGCACCTTTATCATTTATGTGATATGACAATGGATTACAATCTGAAGAATGTATTTATCCATGGATTTGGCGACGGACGCGATACTGATCCGCGCAGCGGTCTCGGGTATATGAAAAACCTTCTGACGTATCTTGAAAAATCAAACGGTAAGGTTGCCTCTTTCGTCGGCCGTTATTATGCAATGGACAGGGATAAGAGATGGGAAAGGATCAAAGAAGGATATGACCTGATAGTGAACGGCATCGGAATACCAACTACTGATATTCTTGATGCTATGCAGAAATCTTACGATTCCGGCGTTACCGATGAGTTCATGAAACCGATAGTTGTGGTGGATGATTCCGGGCAACCTGTAGGGAAAGTACAACCGGGTGATGTTATTGTATTCTTTAATTTCAGGAACGACAGGGCCAAAGAACTTACGATAGTTCTGACACAGAAAGATATGCCGGAGTCAGGCATGAAAACGATTCCGCTTTATTACTGCACCATGACCCCTTATGATGCCACTTTCAGGGGGCTTCATGTGATCTATCCCAAGGAAAATGCCGGCATGACTATCGGAGAAGTTCTTGCGGGTGCAGGAAGGAAGCAGCTCAGGATTGCTGAAACGGAGAAATATGCACATGTTACTTTCTTTTTCTCCGGGGGCAGGGAAGAAGTATTTCTGAATGAAGAGAGGATACTTGTACCATCACCCAAAGTTGCGACCTACGATCTTCAGCCTGAGATGAGCGCCTACCAGGTCAGGGATGAAGTTATCAAAGCAATAAATACCGGCAAATTCGATTTTATATGTCTCAATTTTGCCAATGGTGATATGGTGGGTCATACAGGTGTTTATGAAGCAATAAAAAAAGCTGTAAAAACAGTCGACGAATGTGCCGGTGCGGTAGCCGGGGCTGCACGTTCGATGGGATATGAAGTGATGATAATCGCAGATCATGGCAATGCCGATAATGCAATCAATGAAGACGGAACGCCGAATACTGCCCACTCCCTTAACCCGGTACCGTGCATACTGGTGAGCGATAGTTATAAAACGATAAAGGAGGGTATCCTGGCCGATGTGGCTCCGACGCTGCTGACAATTATGGGTGTGCCGGTTCCAAAGGAGATGACAGGGAAGGTGCTGGTATAGCCTCACCCCCTTAAGTCCCCCTCTCCCAGGAGAGAGGGGGATAGATATAACTGAATATGAAGAAATTTAAAATATAAGTCCCTCTCCCGCTCAGGCGGGAGATTCAGGGAGAGGTAAAGAATGCTTCAGATCGGCAATACAATATTCAGTCTCGACGTTCTTGAAAAGAAGTTCGTTTGCGATCTTCGTAACTGCCATGGAATGTGCTGCAGGGATGGTGATTCAGGAGCTCCTCTTACTGACGATGAAGTGTTGTTACTCGATGAGATATTTCCTTCGATAAAGGGATTTCTGAGGCCTGAGGGGTTAAAGGCTGTTGAAGAGCAGGGTACGAGTGTTGTTGATTTTGAGAATGACAATGTCACTCCGCTAATCTCAGGTGCAGAATGTGCCTACACTCTTTTTGAGAAAGGCATATACAGCTGTGCCATTGAGAAGGCTTATGAAGAAGGCATAACAGGTTTCCGGAAGCCTCTTTCCTGTCATCTTTTCCCGGTGAGGATGAAGAGATTCGGGGATTTTACTGCTGTGAACTACCAGGAGTTGTCGATATGTTCTGCTGCGCGCCGCAGTGGTGCTTCCATGGGTGTTTATGTGTATGAGTTTCTTAAGGAGCCCCTGACCAGGGCTGTCGGAGAAGAAGTATATAAGGAGCTTTGTATTGCAGCTGAAGAGCTTAGAAGTAATTTCGATAAATGATTCGGGTCATTCTTATCCCGCTCAGACGGGAGAGGAATTTTGCCGATGTAACGTTTCTGAAAAAGGATTTAGTGAATTCCTTTTCATGAGGTAGATTTTCATAATAATTCCACTATTCTTCCTAAATAATTTAAATCAAAATTTAGGTATTGCTATATGTCCGACTTATAAGCTCATTTTTGATTAATGATTCATTCACAAAAAGTGGCTGAAGAGCCGATATTTTGGAATTATGTAAAAAAAGCATGATGATTTTTTGTTTTTTTTAAAAAACAGGTATCTTTGGAATGTTAACTTAAAACCTAAAACTAATTCGTATGAAGAAACTATTTCTGCTGATTTCTTTGTTTGTGTTAGCCGGGGCAACTCTTCTGGCACAGACAAAAGTCATTACAGGTACGGTTACCTCTGCTACTGAAGGGGAAGGGGCACTTCCCGGGGTGACTGTTCAGGTTAAAGGTACCACAGTAGGTGCCCTTACAGATTTAAACGGAAAATATTCTGTTACAGCACCTGCAAATGCAACAACACTGGTTTTCTCCTATATAGGGATGGAACAACAGGAAGTTGAGATTGCAGGTCGCTCTGTGATAGATGTAGTCATGACATCAAGCATGATAGGGCTACAGGAAGTCGTTGTAACGAGTGGTTACGGCATTAAAAGGGCTCCCAAGAGTTCTTCTGCCCTCAACCAGGTTGTTTCGGGCGACAAGCTTGCTGAAGTCAGGCAAACAAACGTAAACAACGCACTGGCCGGTAAAGTTTCCGGTATCCAGTTCAGGGGCCAGTCATCAGCAAAACTCGGATCGTCAGGATCTGTAAGGCTTCGTGGTGACAGCGGCTTCGGTACAGGATCAGGCATTCTTTATGTTGTTGATGGTACCATACTGCCCAACTCAAACGACCTCAATATGGACGACATTGAGGATATCAGCGTGCTTTCTGGTCCTGCTGCATCAGCAATTCTCGGAGCACAGGGATCAAACGGCGCTATTATCATCACTACCAAGAAAGCCAAAACAATAGCCGGAAAATCAATGGGGGTTGAACTTAATTCGGGCTTCCTCCTGAACTATGTTTACATACTTCCGAATTACCAGAACGACTATGCCGGCGGCAACGTTTCTGATATGTACAAATATTCATACAGAGATGGAATTGACCCTGTTGAATGGGCACCTCTCGACGGAAAGTATTATCCCGACTATTCTGACGATGCCAGTTGGGGTCCCAGAATGGCAGGGCAGGAATATATTCCATGGTATGCATGGTATCCGGGATCTGAATATACAGGTAAAACTGCCAGCCTTGTTCCGCAGCCAAACAACGCAAGAGATTTCTACGATGTTGGCTCCACTCTTAACAACAGTGTAGCATTTTCAAAAATTGCTGAAGGTTTTAATATCCGCGCTGTTCTTGGAAATGTATCTGTTAAGGGAAACCTTCCTCAGTCAACACTGAGCAAGACTAACTTCTCAGTGAAAGCAACTTATGACATTACCAAGAGGCTTACTTTCGGTGCAAATGTTAACTTCTTCACCACATCAACAGAAGGTGATTTTGATGACGGTTATTCAAACCAGACAACAGGTTCATTCAACCAGTGGTTCCACAGGGATCTCGATATGAATCTAATGAGAGAACTGAAAGATCTCAGGACTCCTGACGGTATCTGGGCAAGCTGGAACCATAATAATCCTACAGTATATGACCCTGCTAACCAGAAAAATTTCTATGCAGGTAACTACTGGTACAATTTCTATAAGTGGTTCGACCTGGTAAAACAGCCTTCAAGAGCTGACCGTCTTTTCGGAGATGTATCTCTTAACTATAAGATAATGGAGGGCCTCTCTGCAAAAGTAAGCTACCGCCGCCAGCAGAACAACACCTGGTCAGAAAGAATGTACAGCACCGACCTCAACGACAGCGGTACACAGACAACAGGTAACTCACCTGAATGTAAAGGGTTCTATTATACAAGGACAACATACTCAAGCCGTGAGAACTATGAAGTTCTTCTTTCATTCTCCCGTCAGTTTGGCGATGTTAAAGTCAATGCAAACGCAGGAACAGACTTCTTTAGATCTGTCTATAAGGACAATAGGGCTGAAACTGTTAACGGTTTCAATATAAAGAATTTATATGCTATCAATAATTCCAAAGATACGCCGTTAATTACCAACGCAAGAGAGAAAGAGCAGTACAACGCAGCATTTATCCGCGGTGACATTGGATTCAGAGATTTTCTCTTTGCAGAATTCACTCTCAGGAATGACTGGTATTCTGTTCTTCCTTCCGATGATAACTCAATCCTTTCAAAATCATTTGGTGGATCATTCGTTTTCAGCGACCTTCTCGACCTTCCATGGCTGAGCTTTGGTAAAGTACGCGCTTCATGGGGAGAAATTCCTACAACAATTGATGTTTTTGCATACCCTGGATTTTCTTATGGTGTTAATCAGTATCAGTGGAACGGCAACTTCCTTATGGGGACACCCGATCGTTTGGTTGATCCGAATATCAGGGGCGCTGTCAAGACTCAGAAAGAATTTGGTATGGAATTAAGATTCCTGAAGAACAGGGTTGGTCTTACAGCAACCTACTGGGACGGAACAGAAAAGGATATCCCTTATGCAGTTACGATTTCTAACTACAGTGGTTTCACCGAAAAATACCTTAACACCGGAGAAATTGTTAAGAATGGCCTTGATTTTATTATCAACCTCAAACCTGTTGATAATTCAAAAATATCATGGGACCTCAATGCTACATTCTCTTACCTCCTGAAACAGGAAGTTGTTAAGATCGCTGAGGGTGTTGACCAGTTTACAGTTCAGTCGATATGGGGAAGAAACGAAGTTCCTTACATGGTTCATGCTATCAATCGTCCATGGGGTGAGCTCTATGGAAGCGGTATCGCAAAAGACTCTGCATCAGGCCTTCCTCTTCTTACATCTTCCGGCGGATATGTTACCGATTCAAAAACCTTCTTCGGCAACGTTCTTCCGAAAGTCACCGGCGGTGTTCAGAACTCGATCAAAATTTTCAAGGACATTACCGTTATTGCTAACATAGACTATCAGTTTGGCGGTAAATTCTTCTCTCTGTCAGACATGTGGGGTACTTATTCAGGCCTTACAGCCAGGACTTCAGGTCTTAATGACAAGGGTATTCCGATCCGCGATCCTGTCGAAGACGGCGGCGGTGTTCATATTTTCGGTGTTGACCAGACCACACGCACACCAGTCGACTATTATGTTGATGCACAGCAGTACTATCACAGTCTGTACGACAATAAGTTTTATGACTCATTCATTTATGATCTGACTTATATAAAGCTGCGTGAACTCAGCATAGGTTACAACATTCCGATGGCTAAACTCGGTGGAGTAAGCAAGTATATCCAGTCAGCCCAGTTCTCACTTGTATCGCAGAACCCGTGGCTTATCTACGCCAAGCAGTATGACTATGATCCATCAGAAATTTCTGGTGCATCCGGTGAAGCTGGTCAGTTCCCGGGAATCCGCTCATGGGGAGCCAATCTGAAGCTTACTTTCTAGGATTGCCGATTAGTAACTTTTAAATACTACTATAATGAAAAAATCAATTTATAAAATTTCAACCTTAGCACTGGCGGTAGTTCTGCTTGTTTCGAGCTGTGATCTGCTTTCGGATTTTGGTGATACAAACACCAACCCGGGAGTCACAAATACACCTAATACTGCCGCACTGCTCACCAACGTTCTCTCTGAATTCGGAGGATATGGTTCTCACAGAGGTTCTGCTCTATATTGCCAGTATTTCTCAGAAACACAGTACCCTGAATTGTCACTCTATACAGCAAACCTTACATCGCCGATGGCGATATATTCCGGATTCCTATATGACCTTGAGAATATCAAGATAACCAATACCGATGCAGCAACAAAGGTTGCAGCCGAGCTTAACGGTGCCAACAATAACCAGATTGCAATCGCTACGCTTTTGCAGAGTTATATCATGTGGACTATCACCGACCGCTGGGGCGCTGTTCCTTTCAGGACCGCCCTTAAGGGAAATTCAGCTGTTTCGTTCGAAAGCCAGGAATCTATTTACAAAGGCCTAATTGCTGATGTTACTGCAGCTGTCGGACAGCTTACACTAACCGGTGCCCCAATAAAGGGCGACCTCGTTTATAACGGAGATATCGCAAACTGGATTAAGTTCGGAAATTCAATGAGGATGCTCATGGCTCTCAGGCTTTCGAAAGTATACCCGACTTCAGCAGGTTATGCCGCAACAGAATTCAAGGCTGCCCTTGCTGATGCAGGAGGTTCTATCGATGAAAACTCTGAAAATTTCAAGCTTATTCCTCCAGGAGGAAACTTCAAGAATGAGTTCTGGGAAATGTATGATGGCCGTAAGGACTATGGAGAAAGCGAAACCATGACAAATATTCTGACACCGCTGGGCGACCTCAGACAGTCAGTTTACGGTTCTGCTGTTACAGGTGCTGCTTCACCAAAAGGTGTGCCTTTCGGAAGAGTCCGTACTTATATTGACCCGTGGTGCGGCGCCAATCCAGACTATTGCTATGTAATGGCTAATGCTTACCGTACAGAAACCAGTACAATCTACATTCTTACAGCCGGTTCTGTTCTTCTTGCCCGCGCTGAAGCTGCAGAGAGAGGATGGACATCCGAGGTGGCAAATACAAAAACACTTTTTGAAGCTGGGATCACAGCATCATTCACTAAATGGGGTATTGCAGCTCCTACAGCAGGATACCTTGGTTCAGCCAATGTTGCTATGCCTAGCACAACTTATGGTACTGGCAATGTTGCAAATCTTCAGAAGATATGGCTTCAGCAGTGGATTGATTTCTAT
>JAKLFN010000119.1 GCA_022711195.1 Bacteroidota bacterium | reverse complement strand
CTCCGATAAATTCAACAATTGTAAGGGATATTATACGTAGCGGCGGAGATGCCTCGAAGTTTGTACCAGCTGCAATAAAACTCAAAGACTATAAGGGAGATGTGGATTAAAGATTGAGATATTTATGAGATCCATAAGCGAAAGCCATGCACTTCCTTTTATCCTGCTGATCTCTTCCGGCAGCAGCCACTCAACACTTGTGATCCCTTCATTTACCTGCGGCTCTGTGATCATCTGGCCGGTATAATCCATCAGAAACCACCTTGTCATTTTCAGATACGATATTCCTTCCCAGGTATAGGTATGATAGCTTGGCTGAAGAGTCCTGACAATGGTATGCCCTTTAATTCCGCATTCCTCGCTCACTTCGCGCAAGGCACATGCTTCCGGCTCTTCTCCTGGTTCAATATGGCCTTTGGGCAGGTCGAGCTTCCCTTTTTTTTCAATAAACAGGAATCGCCCTGAAGTGTGACGTACCAGCCCTCCTGCAGCACCTACCTCTGTGAAGTAGATCCGGAACATCTTCCAGATATGCCTGATGTCGGGACCATAGACATTTATCGAGGCCATCCGTGTATCTGACTGGAAATCAGCAATAATCTTATAAAGTTCCCTGGTATCACGGAATTTATGGAATAACCCGTATTTTTGTAACCGGTCAGGTTCCGGGCTTATCAGTATGAACCTGTTTTCGAAATGAACTTTATACATTCTTTATGGAAAATAGTGCAAAAAGAACAGCCGAATATCTTTTACAAATTAACGCAATTAAATTGCAACCATCAAATCCTTTTACGTGGGCTTCGGGATGGAAGTCTCCTATCTATTGCGATAACCGCAAGACACTTTCATTTCCTAAGGTGAGGTCATTCATCCGCGATTCGTTTGCAGCTCTCATTACTGAACTCTACCCCGATGCCGAACTGGTGGCAGGTGTGGCTACAGGTGCTATTGCCCATGGAGCCCTGGCAGCCGATAAGCTTGGGAAACCTTTTATTTATGTGAGGTCGGAAGCCAAGGAACATGGACTTGGGAACCAGATTGAAGGTTACTTTGTGAAAGGCCAGAAAGTAGTTGTTATTGAAGATCTTATTTCCACCGGAGGAAGCAGCCTCAATGCTGTGAGAGCGCTACGGAATGCCGGTTGTGAGGTTCTCGGAATGATCGCAATATTTACCTACGAATTTAAAAAGGCAACCGACGGCTTTGCAACAGAAAACTGTAAGCTTAACACTCTCAGCAATTATTCAACACTCATCGAAACGGCTGTAAACTCAGGATATGTTTCAGCAGCAGAAGTTGAAACACTTAAAAAATGGAGAGTCGATCCTTCAGTGTGGGGAGTCTGAAACCCATCCCCCCTTCAGGGGGGTCGGGGGGGTAGATACTGACAACATCCCCCGGCCCCTTCCAAGGGGGAGCAAAAAGAAATAAATATCATGAGCGACATATCTGTTTTTAAATCACGTACTGCACAAGTAAACTGCACTGCCGAAGAGCTGTACCATTTTGTATCAGACATACGGAACTTTAAGAGATTCCTTCCTGAAGATAAGTTCAGCGATCTAAGTATTGAAAAGGAATCATGCTCATTTACAGTGAGTATGATGGGTAAGGTCGAGGTAAGTGTGAGCGAAAAGAGGGAATTCAGCCGGGTAGGCTTTTCAGGCAGCGCAATGCAGATCAATGAATTTGCAATAGTACTCGATATCAGGAATGGCGATAATGAACGGTCTTTAGCTGATATCTCGGTCAGCGCTCATCTGAATCCATTCCTAAAGATGCTTGCCGCTGATCCTATAAGCAGGTTTCTTGAAACGCTGGTAGCAGAGATGGAGAAATACAACGGCTGGAAAGATGTCAGCCTGTAAAACTGATCTCTTTAAATGAATACTCGCTGACCGAACCTGCTCTGTTCTCAACCTGCATCTTACCGTCTGGCAGCACACCGGTGATGCGCCCTTCAAATAATTCCTTATCACTTCTGTATATGTGCCATTCCCTGTAGCGGTACAGCCGTGAAAGGTAATCATTCATCACAGCCAGCGGATCGCCGTAGAGCATCTGTTTATACCTGTGATCAAGGTCCCTGAGAAGCTCATTAAGGCTCTCCCTGTTGTTATACTCCTTTCCCGAAGCCATTTTCAGCGAAATTGCTTTAATTCCATCAGAACTAAACCCATCCTGGTTAAGGTTCACTCCTATGCCGGCAACGCTATTTTCGATAGTCTCTCCCATCAGCGAATTTTCGATAAGGATACCTGCAATTTTGTCATTCCTGACATATATATCGTTTGGCCATTTGATCCTTACATCGCCGGTATGCCGTTCTAAAAAATCACAAAGGCCGAGTGAAATGAAGATGGATATCAGGAACTGGTTCCCGGGGCTTATCACCTGTGGGTAGAGTATTATGCTGAATAACAGGTTCTTGCCTTTCTCGCTCACCCACTTGTTGCCTGCCTGTCCTCTTCCTGAGGTCTGGTAATCGGTGTAAACGACACTCCCCTCAGGTGGCTCTCCTTTCCGCAGGAGCTCCTGTGCCTCAGTGTTGGTAGATGACAATGTTTCATGAAATAATATGGTCGATCCTATTATCATGATTGTAAGGTGTTTAAATGGTCAAATATACACTTTTTCGGTACATTGTTGCTGCTTTGAGCTGATTGGCACCGAAATTGCAATAATGGTAATCCATGACAAAATTACAGATAAAGTTTGTACTTTTGCGCCTTGATATCTAACTGATAATTATTGATGAAGAAAAGATCCGACGGAGCAGCTGCACTGGTAAAAAACATTATAAAAGGGATTTTTGAGAAGAAGGGACATGATGTTGTGAAAATTGATCTGCGTAAGCTTGAAAACAGAATTGCAGATTATTTTATAGTATGTCACGGCACTTCGGTTACGCAGGTTGATTCCATATGTGATTCCATTGAGGACACAGTAAGGAAGAAGCCCGGCGAAAAGCCGATACGCATCGAAGGACGCGAAAACAGCTTCTGGGTACTTGTCGATTACGGGAATGTTGTTGCTCATATTTTTCTCGGCAAGTACAGGGATTTCTACAGCCTCGAATCGCTATGGGCCGATGCAGTAATAGAAAAAATGGAAGATAAAATCAAGTAAGGAAATTTTTTATGGCAGAAAATAAAAATATACAACCCGGAAAGAAAAACGAAAAGAATATAAAGCCCGCCTTTAACAGCAACTGGATATGGGTAATACTACTGGTTTCAATACTGGTATTTGAAGTTTTTATGGGGGCCAAAACAACTCCAAAAGCCACCAAGAACGAACTTATCAGCATGATCGAGAAGCGCGATGTAAAGAGTATTGTTGTTGTAAATGAGAAGGTTGCCGAGATATACCTGACCGATGAGGCAGTAAAAAACACAGAACGTTATCCCAACCTGCCGAAACAGTCAAAGGGGTTTGGCCTTCAGGTTCCAAAACCTCAATACACCTACAATATCGGCGACATGCAGAATTTTGAAGATTTTCTTGCAGAGGTACAGACCGGGGCGGGATACGACAAAGCAAACATGATATATGCCGAAAACGAGGAGCGCCGCAACCTCTTTGCAGAGTTTATCCTTCCATGGCTTATTCTTCCTGCAATACTTATCATAGCCTGGATCATTATTATGCGCAGGATGTCGGGCGGTGCTGGTGCAGGTGGCGCAGGCGGTATTTTCAGTGTCGGGAAATCACGTGCACAGATATTCGACAAAGACACCAATGTGAAGATCAACTTCAGCGATGTTGCAGGCCTCGAGGAGGCAAAGACAGAGGTAATGGAGATAGTCGATTTTCTTAAAAATCCCAAGAAATATACCCAGCTGGGAGGGAAGATACCTAAAGGTGCACTGCTGATAGGTCCTCCCGGAACCGGAAAAACCCTGCTTGCAAAAGCAGTAGCAGGGGAAGCTAATGTTCCTTTCTTCTCCATTTCGGGATCTGATTTTGTAGAGATGTTCGTAGGTGTGGGAGCCTCGAGGGTCAGAGACCTCTTCAAGCAGGCAAAGGAGAAAGCTCCCTGTATAGTCTTTATCGATGAGATTGATGCTGTCGGAAGGGCCCGCGGACGAAATGTAAACTTCGGCTCAAACGACGAACGCGAAAATACCCTTAACCAGCTTCTGACCGAAATGGACGGCTTCGGTACAAATATGGGTGTGATCATTCTTGCCGCCACCAACAGGGCCGACATCCTCGACAGGGCACTGCTCAGAGCAGGTCGCTTCGACAGACAGATACATGTCGAGCTGCCGGATCTTACTGAACGGGAAGCCATCTTTAAAGTACACCTTCGTCCAATTAAGCTCTCTGCCGATTTCGATGTAAGCTTCCTGGCCAAACAGACACCCGGCTTCTCGGGCGCCGATATTGCTAATGTTTGTAATGAAGCTGCCCTTATTGCCGCAAGAAAAAACAAGAGTGTTGTCGAAAAACAGGATTTTCTCGATGCTATCGACAGAATTGTCGGAGGCCTTGAAAGAAAGAACAAGATAATCTCACTCGACGAGAAGAAAACCATTGCATTCCATGAGGCGGGTCATGCCACTGCAAGCTGGCTTCTCGAACATGCCAGTCCCCTGGTGAAAGTCACAATAATACCACGGGGAAGAGCCCTGGGGGCTGCCTGGTATCTTCCCGAGGAGAGACAGATAACGACACGCGAACAGCTGCTCGACGAAATGGCTTATGCACTGGGTGGTCGTGCCGCCGAGGAACTGATCTTCGGAAAGATTTCCACCGGCGCACTCAGCGACCTCGAAAAGATCACAAAGCAGGCATACGCTATGGTTTCCTTCTTCGGGATGAGCGATAAAGTGGGAAATATAAGCTTCTACGACTCAACAGGGCAGTCAGACTTCGGATTTACAAAGCCATATAGCGATAAAACATCAGAACTGATTGATGCTGAAGTAAAAGCAATAATTGACGAATCATACACCAGGGCCAGGAATGTGCTGAAAAAGAACTTAAAAGGGCTTACCGAACTGGCTGAGCTGCTTCTTGAGAAAGAGGTTATTTTCAGCGAAGACCTGGAAAGGATCTTTGGAAAACGAAAAGCCGACCTGGTGAAAGAACAGAAAGCCAACAGCGACAGTTCTGCTGACGACGGCTCTGCCCCGGCAAAGAGAACCAGGAAGAAAAAAGCCAAACCTGAGCTGCCTGCTTCGGAAACACCGGCCGACCTGTTCAAACCTGTCGATGAACAACCTGCAAATAACACTGAGCAGTCTTGAATAACCTGGTAAGACGAACCGTTACAGGGGCATTTATTGTAATATTTACCCTCGGCGGCTTCTGGCTGCATCCTGTCTCATTTATCCTGACAGGAATGGTAATTCTTACGGGAACAATGTATGAATATTACCTGATGATCCGTAATACAGGTATAAGGCCCCAGATGATCGCAGGAATATTTACAGGGATCTTAACTTTAACAATGTCGTCACTTATAGCCTCAGGCATCCTGGAAGTAAAATACTTTCTTGTGCTGGTCCCTGTGATATTGTCAATAATGATTTTCGAACTATACAGGAAGCAGGAGAAGCCTTTTGATTCACTGGCACATACTTTTTTTCCTGTGATCTATTCTGCAATACCTGTTTCGATGATACCATTCTCAGGCTTTTCCCATGATGGCCTGGGATCGATACTTCCACATGGGGATATTGCATTTTCACCCGGCATTATCATCGGTTTCTTTATACTCCTCTGGGTAAATGATTCAGGAGCATACCTTGCTGGTACAGCTTTCGGCCGTCACAGGCTCTTTGAAAGGATCTCTCCAAAAAAATCCTGGGAAGGATTCTTTGGTGGGATGATCCTTGCTCTCGCTGCTGCCTGGCTGCTGTCGCCATGGCTTGGTGTTGTCGGCAGGAATAAATGGTTGATCATCTCTGCGCTGATAAGTATCACCGGTACATATGGTGATCTGCTTGAGTCGATGCTGAAAAGAAGCCTTGGAGTCAAGGACTCGGGTACCATCATGCCCGGACATGGCGGATTCCTTGACCGTTTCGACAGTGCCCTGGTGTCATTTCCTGTCATTTTCCTTTTTATCACACTTTTTGGTTGATTCAGGCGACTTGATTAGTTTTGTGCAAAAATTATTTTGATGAGCATTCACAGGGAAGGATATAAAATACTCATTTACGGCTTCATAATACTTCTCCTTATAAACATCGTTGTAGAAGTTTTTATCAATGACCTGAGCCTGTTAAAATGGCTTATCGGAATAGGTTCATTGATGCTCTATGTATTTCTTCTCTTCTTTTTCCGTCTTCCTCCCCGGAATCTTGAGCCTGATCCGGGACTTATTTATGCTCCTGCTGACGGGAAGGTGGTTGTGATTGAGGAAACGACCGAAAATGAATATTTCAAAGACAACCGACTTCAGGTATCAATATTTATGTCGCCCTTCAACATGCATAG
>JAKLFN010000118.1 GCA_022711195.1 Bacteroidota bacterium | reverse complement strand
TTTACTTCGGGGATCAAAAGCCGAAATATTCTTTTGAATGAAAGAATCCTGAGTTCTAAGCATTCTGTCATATGATCTCCACGATATACTGCGAAGTCCATGTCCATTTTTCCCATCCTTATCAGGTGGCCGCCCAATATCCGCAATTAGAAGAGCGCATACCGCCTTCACCGGAACATTCATATCTCTTATAATGTCTTTGATATTTCTTTGCCTCTTCTGCTCGATTAGGAAATGACCAATGGCATCGATACCTGCAGTAAAGAAATTGATTTGTTCCTCCGAGATCCCAGCAGATAGCTTGCTAAACTCCGTAATTGGAATGGCTGCTACATTAGAAACGTATCCAGGAATAGTAATGACTTTCAGATCAATGGGCTTACCATGTACTTCTGTGCCGCGAAATTTAGTTAAGGATTCGCTGTTCCTTAGCTCAATCAAATTGTTCCCTAGCGCAGTGGATTGCGAATCCAACTCTTCAAATTGCTTATCACCCATTATCGCAGTGAGATTTTCGGCATAAACATTCATACCATTTAAGACTTCAATTCTCACAGCGATGTCTTGGTCATCAAATAATTTGTATTTCTCTTTATTCATTCTATCCAAAAAATTAAAATTCGGTTGATCGTAATCAACTACTATTGACGATATTTCGGCACGATAGATATTGTGCTGGACGAGGTCAAGAGCTCTTTCTGAATTTGTGATAGCCACAGAAGTAGCTTTAGAAAATGTTCCGATGCGATCGTTAGCTCTTGATGCGGCACATGCTGATACGAAAAATGAGACAGCGAAAATAATAGCTGCTCTTTTAGCCTGCTTCCAGAATGCTTGATCAAATAAAGGCTTGGATACCTGTTCCATATTCCCTCCCGCCCAATGGAGTATAACCGTTTAGTGTATAAAATACCCCGTTCTCTTACGAGTCACGGGGTTTTCAACTCATAGCTACCTGCCGTTTAGGGCTGAAGTTATGTATTTCTATTGCCTGTTTTGTTGGATTGATAGAATTAGTAAACGAAAAAGATTCTTATTTCAAGAATAATATTTCTCCGAGGATACATAATTGTTTAGCGAACTACCCATTGCATTTACATTTGTGGATCTTCGGAATCGTCACCCCGAGGGAATGCCTAAATCAGGAAAATGATTAGAAGCCTGTATTTTGCGTCAGGAACATAGCAAGCGGTTGCGGATTGTAATCTGCTTTTCCTCATTAATCTCAAATATCAAATACTTCAGGAGGCAACACAGGTACATCCACCGAAATTTCTTTCTTCCTCTGAACCTGTCCGCCTGCATGATATTTCCTTGATATCTTTTGTAATATCCTTTAATAGGCAATTCCATATCCATGAAATGGATTAACCCATAAAGGAGGAGCGCATGAACAAGGCAGATCTGATCAAGGAAGTCGAGAAGGTTACCAGCACGAAGAAGGAGGCCGCGGCTGCTGTCGATGCCGTTTTCGCAGCCATCACCAAGTCGCTGAAGAAGGGAGCTGATGTGACCATCGTCGGGTTCGGAACCTTCAAGGTAGCCAATCGGGCAGCCAGAACGGGACGCAACCCCCAGACAGGAAAGGCAATCAAGATCAAGGCAAAGAAGGTGCCCAAGTTCACGGCGGGCAAGGGGCTGAAGGATGCTGTGAAGTAGTTTTCTTATCAGTACTACGTTCGTCCATCAGGAAGGGACTCCGAATCAACCGGGGTCCCTTTTTTATTTAACCGCCTTTTTTCTCGGAAAACCGTGTGTCCAAGGAGATACTTCTGGCGAGGGCAGCAGATGTAGGACTCTCGGTTCTCCTCCAGGCAACTTCCACCCATTTTCTCCGATAATCTTTGTAAAGACCGGGATAGTCGCTGCATGATATTGACCTTTTGAGTCGACAACACCGAAAAACAAGTGATAGACGATCTTCCTATCCCCGGCTTTCCTATAATATTCAATGGCTGTGGTGATATTTACCTCCGTCCCTATCCTAATCTGTTTTGATACAACATCCTTGCTATTCACGTTGAATGGAGTAAGGTGCTCGCACTGAATAGAAAAAGGACCTGTAAGTATTTTAGAATCTGGATCGTGCCACAGGAGGTTTATGGCTACTATCGAACTCTGCTGATTCCCATTGTTTGTGAATACGATATCAGATGTACAAGCCGTACCATCGTATTCCGGTGTAGCAGTAAGAATTGTAACCTTCAAATCCTCATGAAAACGCCAATACTGAAAATAGAAGGTTAGAAAGGATATCAAAACAGCGAGCGCTGAGAACCCTAAAGCCAAGCTGGATATGATAAGTGACCAGTTTATCTTCTTGTTTTCATTCTCCTGCCTGTTTTCTTTGCTTGACAGTGTTTCTCCCTTCTCTGTTGTTTCCATACATCATCCCTCGTACCGCCTTATCTTCTTCAACGGATATTTCGCAAAGCGGACCAACTGTCTATGATGCCTTATTTGTCTATTTTGCTTGTTTCACGTCATACCTGTAGACGCCATCCTTCTTCACAATAGCCAGCTTGTGCTCCTTCCTCAAATGGGTAAGATGAACGGATACTGCCGCCTTGGTGGTCTTTGCCCTCTTGGCCATCTGTTCAATAGTCGCCCCATCCAGGAGCATCTCGTCGATCTTACCTGCAGTCGTTCCTTTGCCGTGTCGCAGCCAGTTCCTGTTCTTCAGTGATAATTCATGTGCCTTCGCTGCGTATGCAGTGTCTGTTCTATCCGACTTTTGTCCTGCACTCATGAGGCACCTCATTTGATAGATTATGTTCAAGTATATAGCACCACTGTCGAAATGGAACAAACATAAAAGGAGATACCCCATGCTCACCATCCCCCACAGAAAAATTAAATCCCGCGAGGCGACCATGACCTACTTGCTGGATCCTGTCCGACTCGAATCCTTCATCCTGGAACTTCGCATATACCTCAGGAGCACACAGCAGCTCTTTCAAAAGGAAGGTTTCGAGAATGATCCAAGGCAATGTGTTCACCGTACGATGTATGATCGACCAGAACCAGTTCTATTCAGGAGGTTCAATCGTTTTTGCACGGAGCGGGGATTAGACTGGGAAGGTGCCAGGGAGATGATGGAGGTCATGCTGAGTGAACGGTTTCTCTGCGAGTGCGAGATGGTCTGGAGGCAGAAGGATGAGCAGGTAGGGGAGAGATGAAGAGAAAATAGTAGATAATATAATATATTAGTTATGAGGGTTGGATACTCAAGAGCGTCCCCTCGATTATCTTCTGAAATTCGGGGGGTAGTTTACCCGCCCTGCATAGATAGTCTACTACGAGAACAGCAAATCGAGCAGCTTGTGGTGACTTAGAGCATAGCTGGCGTGCGTACTCATAATCGGATGAATTGACCATATATGCGAAACTAAGTTCTCTTAAAATCAGTGGAATGCGAGGTGCATCAGTCGGTGAGTCCAACAATTGCCTAATCAGTTGAATAAATCTGTCCCACTCAGGCATACTTAGATCCACAGCTGCAAATTGGTCGCCTCGCTGACTTTGTAGATACTTCTTGTACAATGTATTTCTGTAATCGTATGCATCGCGTCCCCCATACAACATCATGCGCAAGGCATCGGATAAATCTGATTCTTTTCCTGGATGTAAGTAAGCTTTAAATATATTGTACAGAATTATTGCCAATGACCGAGAAAATAGAGCCGCAAGGTCTAATATCAGTGCAGAGTGTACCACCTTAGAAGGATCCAGTTCAGGACGAGCCGAAATCAATGCACTTAGTGTTTTCCTGCATGCCTCAGCCGCATCCTCTATCATCCAATAACCCGATCTGTTGAATAGTATTACTGGTTGCAATTTAGTGTATTTAACCCCTATATCTAAATACATATCCCATGCATCGATTGAGCATATATGTCCTTTTGCCTTCTTGTAATTGCGTGACGTGACGTCTGCGAACAGATCGAACTCATCTTCTGAAAGTAATATTATTCCAAATTTATTTGCCGACAATCTGTGATCTAGCTCGATAAATGAACCTCTTCTGAGAATACAGAAGCCCTGACCTGCTTTAAATCTATCCAGTACACCTCTAAGCCACAATGCGCGATTAACAGGCGATTCTTTGCTTTTTGTCTTGCAATCAAAAACAATATTTTTTACACCCTCAAAATCATCTTGTATTGAGGCCACTACATCTAAATCAGTGACTAGTGGGCTAATTTTCTTTAATGCCCCTATAGGCTGCAGTCCAACCTCAAGTTGAGGAAACCATTCCTTCGCAGCACAGTAGCGGAGTATTTTCGCTTTTTGTTCTCTGTCTTTAATCATAATTTACTATAGAAATAAATTTTCTAACTCGAGCTGTTGTTGATCTGATAATTGAACTTTCTTTCTTTTCTGCAGTTTAGCGGACGCGATTAACGATTCTACATACGCCTGATCTCGCTGAAGTGCTTCACGAGCATCTTGATCTACTTCAACTCCCTCTGCGGAACCAGATTCTACAAGAGAATAAGCTATTTTCAGGGCTTCTAAATTTTCTGGCGTGTCAATGATTCGTAATTCGCTATATCCACCGCCAACATCTATTAGTTGAGCGACTCTTAGATGGACAAGTTTTCGATATTGTTGAGTAGCCTCAGTAGTCGCTTTACCCAGTCTCAAGTTTGATTTCAATGTATACAGGACTGCTCCAGGAGAGCGAATCGCATACCTCTTAGGCAGAAATTGGCCCTGCCTCACTGCCGCGACTATCGCCATAGCTTTTTCGTAAATGTCCCTTTTTGTAGGTGCCAATGCAGCACCCGCAGGTGTAGGAGTAAATATAAAATAATTCTCTCCTGCGTAGGTAGTTTCAATGCAAGGTGGTTTGACAACCCCATCCTGCGCTAAGCGTATTAACAGGCTAATTTCTTCATCGGAAAAATCTACATTGGATATCTTCTTTTTTTTTCGAATTATTTCAAGAGGTATCCCTTGGGCAGATTTAACAGCGTTTAATACCTTTTGAACTTGTTTAGACCCCTTTGCCGCTACAATATCAGCAAATATATCCGCATTCTCTGAGAAATACACAGGACTTAGTAAGACATCACGTCCACGATACCGATATTGTCGCAGATATGCACCTTCCTGTCCGATTTCGATTGCTCTATTGATTAGTTTTTTATCAGCTCCAAGCTGACTTTTTAATGATTCCAGCTTTTCTGGCGACTTGGCTAATCGCTTCAATATTTCTATGCTCAACTGCTCAGACTCATTAAGACCTTGGGTAACTGCATAATCTCCAAGAGTATTATACAGATCCTGGTAATATGGCACAGTTGGCAGAATCGTTTTTATGCGTTTCCCTTCTTTAGCAATTTTTACGAACTCTACCTCGCCAAGGATTTCTACTATACGCTTAACAACAACAGGGGGAATACCTAGATAGTGAGAGGCAACGAGCCTTAATACATCAAAGTTAATAGCTGGTAAACCACGAATATGCAAAGCAAGGCGTACAGCCATTCCCGTTGCTGTTAAAGTATCAAACTCCGGTACTTCGACCAGAGTGAGTCCAGTTTGAATTTCGTGGCATCGAGCGGCGAGCTCTGCTGATTTGCCTTCCTGAGTGGCTTTCTCAGTCTCAACTGACATTTTATTACCTACCATTCGCAATCAAGTAAATCATGTATTTATACTTTCTCTCAACTCCTTCCCCACCTTGAAGAACGGCAACCTCTTGGACTTCACCTCAACCACTTTCCCTGTCTTTGGATTCCTTCCGGCATAGGACCTATATTCCCGCACCACGAAGCTGCCGAACCACCTGATCTCGATCCTGTCACCTTTTACCAGTGCATCCTTGAATCCATCGAAGATGAGATTCACGATCCTGGTGGCGTTTACTTCGGTCAGGTTTTCTTTGGATGCGAGTAGAGTGATAAGGTCGTACTTATTCATATCATACTTCCTTTTTGCAATCCTGATCTTCTAATTCGTGAGCTAATGTACGAATTAATCCTAATCAGCATGAAGAGGATTGCCGCCGTCAATATAACCGCCAGTTTGACAGTCCTTCACGGTAGAATCGTATCCGACCGTAACCGTATTCAGAAACCCACGTGTTCGTCGCGCTGTTAAAAGTCGCTTTTTGCGGTGGACCAATAAGCTCTCCGACCTCTTCTCTTGACATGCCCGGGCGCAATTTCAACCATTGCTGGATGACCTTGTCGACTGGTCTATTTTGATAGGTATCCACAGACACGTATTTACCAGTAGAAAGATAGTCCCAATGGCAAGAGCGCTGCGTCAGGAGCAATCTGTCATAATTAGAGCCTGCGAAAACAAGTTCGCATAGCGGGTGATCATCATAAACGGAGCCGATAAGTTCCCTAATATAGACCGTGTTGATCTTACTGTGGTCTATTTTGCTTTCAGGCAAGTACACCGATGGACGAAGAGAATCGATGACCGGCAGATATCTGACCCACTTCGTTTCCCAGGAGCCAATGGACGAAACATGCTTGTTTGATTCTGGGTCCAGTAAATAGCTATAGTCAACAT
>JAKLFN010000117.1 GCA_022711195.1 Bacteroidota bacterium | reverse complement strand
CGCTTTAAGGTTTCTGTATGCCGATCCGCATTCCAGGTCAGTACCTGCCTTTACACTCAGGGCTGAAGCTTCTGCACCTGTAGGAAGTACTTTGTGCCTCATAAAAATATCATCTATTGCGCCGCAGTCTGATACTACATAGCCATCGAATCCGAATTCTGTGCGGAGAATTCCGTTCAGAAGGTTGTCGCTTCCACAGCAGGTCTCGCCGTTATACCTGTTATAGGCGCACATCACCGAGTAGGCTTTACCTTCCTTTATGCCCATTTCAAACTGCGGCAGGTAAGTCTCCCTGAAATCTCTTTCATCGGTTATTGCATCAAATGAGTGTCTTTCCGGCTCCGGTCCGCTGTGTACAACATAGTGTTTCAGCGTGGCTATAGTCTTAAAATATTTAGGATCGTCGCCCTGGAGGCCTTTTACGAATTGCACCGCGAGCTTACCTGCCAGAAATGGATCCTCCCCGTAAGTCTCCTGACCCCTTCCCCAGCGTGGATCCCTGAAGATATTTATGTTGGGTGTCCAGAAAGTAAGACCCTGGTATCTTTTCCTTGAGCCGGTACGTATGAATTCATGATGCTTGGCTCTGGCCTCATCAGAAATGGCTGTCGATACCCTGAAAAAGAGCTCCTCATCCCAGGTTGCTGAGAGGCCTATTGCCTGGGGAAATACTGTTGCCAGACCCGCTCTTCCCACACCATGAAGGCATTCATTCCACCAATCATAAGCTGGAACCCCCAGCCTGTCAATGGCAGGAGCGCTGTTCATCATCTGACCTATTTTCTCCTCAATAGTCATTCTGCCGACCAGATCGTCAACCCTCTGCTCAAATGTCAGGTTAGTATTCTGATATGGGAATTCACTAGCCTGCTGCGCCAGAATAAAAGGTGCAGAAATGAATGAGAGGATCAACATTAGTAATCCGCTGATGATCTTTTTTCCTTTTTCCTTTTTCATAATAATTAAAAATATTTCTTCTTCAATTTTACTGTTTGCCATTTCACCGTCGTACCATCGTACCATCGTACCATCGTACCCTTCGTCCGCCGAAGCCTAAGCGAAGGCGGAATTGTACCATTGCACCACTACTGCCGTTTTCTGTAGATACAATCTTTCATATCGCAAATCTTGCAGGTATAGGGCATTCTCTTTACAGTTTGGCCAATACCAATAATACCGCTCACCGATTTTATAGGCTGCATCAGGGCAGAACCGGTCAGCACTATGCCGCAATAATTCGCCGGCATAAGACTGAAAAGCTTGTGCTGCTCACTGACATTCCATCCGCAATAGCCCGGGCTGAAACGGTTTGTGATATGTTTTTGCGATTCTTCAGCCTGCTTTTCCAGTTCGTTCTGCATCAGCTCTGCCACTGATTCCACAACTTCGCTGCCTATGACATCGTACAGGTAACCTTCAAAAGGATCGCCGTTCTTCATGGCATTCCTGCTTATCTCTCCTATCCCGGCTCCGGCGGTACATCTGAATAGTGCTGCCGAATCAGCCTTTCTTATTTGTCCGAAAATGATTTTACCTATCGAAAGGAGAGTATTATCGATGGTTATGGTTTTATCCTTTTCATCAGGAAGAATTTCCTCATACACAACAAATTCTGCTTTAAGCTCACATACCTCTGCTGCTTTTTCCAGAGCATCTTCAATAAAACTACGAATAGTCTCATGTGATTCTCCTTCCGGGTAGCCCATGATCCTTTCAATCTGATCGACGTTAAGCTGCAGATCTCTGAATTCGAATTGAAAGGTCGTATGTTTCATTTTTAAAATATAGCTGATGTGAGTATAAGTGTAATCAGTACATTTATGAAATAGAACCTGTTACAAATCGGTGCCGGCAACATTATTATTAAGCCCGGCATCGGTTATTATTCTCTCGACCATTTCCTCCCATCCCATAGTCATAAGGTGTATCCCGTTTATACCAGTTTTGTTCTTTATCGACTCAATAATTTCCAGGGCTATCTGTATTCCCTCTTCGGATGCACCATCACCTGCTTTTTCCATGCGTTTCAGGATTTTTGCCGGCAGGAAGACCCCTGGCACCTTTGTATGCAGGTACTGTGCCACTTTCAGATTCTTAAGAGGAGCCACGCCTGCAAGGATATACACTTTGTCGAGAACATTTCTTTTATCAAGCTCTTCGAGCCAGCTGTCGAGTTTTTCCGGTTCGAATATGAGGTTTGTCTGGAAGAACTGGGCACCTGCATTTATTTTCTTATGGTCGCGGAGAGCCTGCATCCGAGGTTCTGCCGCAAAAGGCGAAGTGGCTGCTCCCAGGAACAGCTTCGGAGGATTTTTTATTTTCCTTCCGTCGAGATAGATACCCTCATCACGCATACGCCTTATCACCCAAAGCATCTGCACTGAATCGAGATCGACAAAGTTCATCGATGCCGATGGAGATGGACCCACAATGGGATTGTCGCCCGTAATGCAAAGTACATTCCTGATACCCAGACTGTTGATCCCGATTATTGTTGATTGCAATGAAGTCCTCGTTGAATCACGAGCTGCTATCTGGAGAACCGGTTCAGCATTAAGGTCATGGGCGATCTTGCAACAGGCAATGCTTGACATTTTCGGATTTGCCGATGATGAATCGGTAAAATTTATTGCTGTAACAAAAGGCTTGACGAGTTCAATATCCCTGATAAGCTTTAATGAATTTGCGCTCAGCGGAGGAGTCACCTCCGTTGCAACCACAAATTCCCCGCTGCGCAGTTTCTTTTCAAGTTCAGAAAAAGGTTCATGCGCAGGTGTCTGGTGATATTCCGAATCACCCTTCCACCACTCAGGCTGGCGGATCGTTCTGAAAACAGAGTCCCAGGCCTTATTGTGCTTTTCTTTGTCTTTCGAGAGTATCCCCTTCAGAAATGTTCCTGTGCCTGTTTTCCGAATATGCCGGACAACGTCGCCCCAGGTTTCAGTACCTGTTCTGCTCCAGTCGAGCGGGGGGAGAATTTCCATAAGCTTTTCCTGCCGGCCTGTCTTAAATGAGCGGTCATATATTGCATACCAGATACATTTTCTTGTCTCGTCGACATAACAATTTCTTTCAGGAGTCACCCCTCCGCATGGGCCGTTACGGAGTCCCTTAGGACATTCCATCGGACAAATAAATGCTGTTTCCTGGAGAAGGCAGTTCCCACACATGCGGCAGCCGAACACCGGCCCTTTGAAAGCAAGTTCTGCCTTAGCCAGCAATCGTCGTGAGAATTTTTCCTTTTTAAATGGATAAAAGGCCGGCTGCCATCGCCTGGCTGGTTTTATTGCGGACATAATCTTATCCTTATCGTATTCAGAATCAACTACTGCGGCAGCCTGCTCTGGTAATACTCCACAAATCTTACCGCAAATGCATCTCTGCCAAGTACCAGGTCGGCAGCTCTTACTGCTGCTGTCACCTTCTCGGGATTAGCTATGGGACAGGTCAGTCCGCGATATATTGCAAGAGCCATAAAAGCGGCGTTCAGCGATTCACGGTCAGGCAGACCGAAGGATATATTGCTCGCCCCCTGTGTGATATTGTTTCCGAGCTTTTCATGAACCAGCCTGATGGTTTCGAGCGTCACCAGGCATGCATTGGGATCGGCGCTGACAGCCATTGCCAAAGGATCGATCACAACATCTTCAGCATTGATCCCTATGCTCAAAGCCCTGTTTATAATCTTTTCTGCTATTGTAAGCCTCCTGTCAGGTTCGTGTGTAATTCCGTCATCATCCATACACAGACCAATGATGGCGGCCCCATATTCTCTGGCCACCGGCAAAAGCGCGCTCAGGGATTTCTCTTCACCGTTAACAGAGTTTATGAGGCACTTACCCACAGCCGCCTTTAATGCAGCCTCAATGGCATGCGGATTGGGTGAATCGAGGCAGAGAGGGATATCAAAATGTTCCTGGAGCACTTTTACAGTTTCAGGGAGAAGCTTAACATCGTCGACGCCGGGAAAGCCGACATTAACATCGAGAACATCTGCCCCTGCCTTTATCTGGCTCTCTGCAATTTCGAGGACGTAGCTGAAATCATTAGCCTGGAGAGTGGTCACAAGCTTTTTTCTCCTCGTGGGATTAATGCTTTCACCAATGATTACAACAGGGCCTTCAGTATCGATAATGACTTCTGTTGTTTTACCTTTTAGTATTGTTTGCATATCTAAAGCTGATTCAAATAGTTTACAGCGCCCTGCGGATCAGGGGAATAAAAATCTGCGTTTATGTTTTTACAGTAATCCATTGTTACGGGGGCGCCGCCTACAAGGATATTTGATCCGCTGTAATTTCCACGGATGACCTCAACAGTCTTTTTCATGTTCTCCATTGTTGTTGTCAGCAGGGCTGACAACCCTACTACGGCTCCGGGATTATCATTCATTGCTTTCAGGAATTTCTCACTATTGACATCCACCCCGAGATCGATTATTTCCCAGCCGGCTCCTTCAATCATCATCGCCACAAGGTTTTTGCCGATATCGTGAAGATCGCCTGCCACGGTTCCGATAATAAATTTGCCTTTCCGTTTTGTTTCTCCCGACTGAAAGAAAGGCTTAATGTGTTTCATTGAGCTGCTCATGGCTTTGGCTGCCATCAGCATCTGCGGCACATAAATTAACTTCTTGCTGAATTTGTCACCGACCAGGGCCATGGCAGGAATTAATGCCTGCTCCAGGATCACTCCCGGCTTTATCCCTTCTTCTATTGCCCTTTTCGTCAGTTCGTCTGCTCCCTCCTGGCCTTTAAGGTCGGGTGGATAGGGAGAGGCTTTGTCTATTTTCCCAAACTCGACACAATGTGAAAGCTGCTGAAGTATCTCGCTCATCTTGGATTGCTTTTAATTAATAAAATTTCAACCGATTGTAAATATACCGGGAAATTTCAGATTCAAAGGTTAAAATAAATAAAAAAACCAAGGTCCCCCGGAACCGGAAGACCTCAGTATCACCTAACCTAAATCCACACCTCAGGAAATGAGCAAGATAAAATGAACGTGGATTAAAAATCAATAATTTCGAAATATGCCTTCTTTGGATTAAGGTTTGTATCAAACAACAAAGGATAGTTCTTCCTCCCGGTAACCGGGAAATTATCGAGCCAGGTACGATCATCGGCCAGTCCCCAGAAAGTTACACTGGTTATCGGGTCACGGAAAAGACGGAATGAAATGAAAAACCTTCCATAAGCTATAGCCAGCTGCTCCTCTGTCTCAGCTGTGTATTCAGTCTCGGGGACTGAATTTGAAGTATATACTGAGACATCCATCTCAGTGATCTGGATTTCCAAACCCAATGAGCTGTATTTGCTGAATGCATCGTTTATGAGCGGATTGGAAGGATAACTAATGTTCCAGTGACCCTGCAGACCTACGCCATCAACCAGGTCTTCTTCCTTCAGCTTTACCAGAAGGTTGTAGATCTTGTCTCTTTTCACAGGGTCAATTGCTGTATAGTCATTATAGATTAGCAGGGCTGCCGGATCTGCGGCCCGTGCGGCTCTGAAGGCATCAAGAATATAATCCTCTCCGCAGGTTGTATACCACTTCGAAGCCCTGTAAGTGGCAGTTCCGTCATCAATAGCCTCGTTAACAACATCCCAGGCATAAACTTTGCCTTTGAAATGAGTCATGACCGCAGTAATATGTGTCCTCAGTCTCTGCAGTACCAGCTCTTTTGATGCTGAAGAGGCTCCATCACTGAAGATCCATGATGGTGACTGGTTATGCCAGATGAGACAATGACCCCTGACTTTTAAACCATTCTCAACGGCAAAAGAGACAATCTTATCAGCATTGGTATAATTGAATGTACCCTCAACAGGCTGAAGCGAAGACCATTTCATATCATTCTCAGAAGTGATGCTGTTAAAATGCCTCTTTATAAGGCCGGCCTTTATTGTGTTATCGACAAAGGAAGCAGGAATGGCGACGCCCATATCGAAGTATTCAGGCTGAGTATAGTAATCTTTCAGCCCTTCAGATACCTGATTGTATTCAGTAATGTTCGACGGACGGGTAATGACTGCCGGTGGATCATCCCTGTCGCATGAATAAAATAAAAGTGTAATTAAAAACAATATCGAAAGAGATATTAATTGTTTCATAGTTCTTACCGGCATAATTCAGTAAAAGAATCCTAAGATTATATAAATGGTGTCCGTGGAAAACCACGGACACCATCCTGAAAATTAGTTGATCACAAATTTAAAATTGTCAAGGTTGACTGTCATAGCTCCACCTGCTGCAGCTGTTCCGTATGCACTCTGGAACATTAATGTGATGATCCTGCAGTTGTTTGGTGCAAATTTCCTGCTGCTGACCGCCGGAACAGAGGTGTTATACATGTATGAATCATTACCCACCCTGGTAGCATTGGTGTTTACCGTAACATGTTTCCATACACCCGGGCCATCATATTTAACCTTTATATGGTCGGTATAATATCCATAGCCTCCTCCGGCTCCCTGATCGGCATTGAAGAACATAAGTTTAAGGTCTACTTCATTGCTGGCGTCGACCATGGCTGCAGGTAT
>JAKLFN010000116.1 GCA_022711195.1 Bacteroidota bacterium | reverse complement strand
TGGGTCTTGGGTCCTGGGTCCTGGGTCTTGGGTCTTGGGTCCTGGGTCCTGGGTTCTGGGTCTTGGGTCTTGGGTCTTGGGTCTTTTATCTTCTACTTCTCCTCTCCAAACCTGAAGTAAAGGGTGCCTGTCAGCTTTTCGCCTGAATAATGATTCTTCTGACTCTGCGGTCCTTCAGCATCAGCCCTGGTGAATTTTGTTCCTATGGGACTTATTCCGTGCAGGAAGGATATATTTCCGTCGGGGAAAGGAGGATTAACTTCACCCCTTACTCCTGTGGCACGTGTTGAATATTTTGCCTGTCCCGGAGTAAATAGATGAAGAAATAATCCCTCCGTTTCTGTCATGATCGTAAGAGGAGCCTCACTGGTTTTAAGCTGGACAGCATAAAAATTCGAATAATAACCTTTGAATTCAGGATAGTCCCACGATTCACCCGTAATGGTATTGTTATACTCTTTCTCATAGAGCCCGAACTGTGTACCCCGGAGCCTGTTCTTCCAGACGTGATAGGGACCATCGGCAAGCAGCTTTGCTCCCTTAACGAGTTCTTCAGGATAATTGAATGTTATCCCTGCATAGTCGAGTTCACCGGCTGGTGCATATTCGTAATCGAGCCTGATCCAGCCGTTCCCGCTGATTGTCCATACAACTTTTGCCTCTCCCGTATAAGTCACCTCAACAACATAGGAATTGCCGGAAGGAAAATGTTTCATTGAGCTAAAGGCAGCGTTATGGCCTGCAAACCTGGCACCTCCGGAAAATGATATCTCCCTGCCGTTATTTCTTATGTCCGACAGCAAACCTGTATTTATGTCAAATGAGATTTCAGTCTTTCCGCTTATTACCCGGAGCTTATTATCCTTTACAGATGCGGCAGGTTTGTCAGAAGTGAGACCGACACTCTTCGAGGTTATGACCGATGGTTTGCTGATGTTCCACGACCATGTGTTTATAACCATACCATACTGGTCTGTTGCCGTGACATAGAGAACATCTGCACTGTTCCAGCCTGCAGGAAGAAGTAGTTTCAGTTCTCCTTTTCTTCCCGGGGCTATGTCGGGTGAGGTGATCTGTCCATTGGTTTTCTCCTGTTCCATTTCGGGAAATGCTTTTCCGAACCTTACAAGCTCCCATGAAAACCTGCAGAGGTTTAAATTGGTATACAGGTAGCCGTTGGCAATTCTGAAAGTCCCGTCAAAACCGGGAGGAAGACTTGTCTGCTCAAATTGTACCGGCGCCCAGATCTCCTTTATGGTATAGAAGCTTCCCTCCTTCTGATGATAAGGGCCGAGTATACCATCGGGACCCCTGTTTCCGTCAGAATCAATTGAGTCATTAAGATCCTTTCTCTCAACACCTTCATCGGCGAAGACCCACATAAAAGCTCCTGCCGAAAGCGGGCTTGAAAGCATAAGATTCCACTGGTCATCGAGCCCTGCACCATGGCCACCATCATAAAGACCGTGCAGAAACTCTGTCGGGAAGAAGATCTCTTTCCCGTTCTTCAATGCATTCTCGACATATTTATAACCGGGATAATGCTTCGTATTGGTGCCGTTTATTACCGACCAGGGTTCGATGACTGTTCTTTTCTGGGGATCATAAAGTGCATAGTCGTCTCTCACATCCTTGTTGAAACCTCCCTCATTGCCATTATCCCAGAGAACGATCGAGGGATGATTCACATCGCGTTCCACCATCTGTTTCACAAGTCGTTCAGCAGTAGGAGTATCATAAAACTTCTGCCAGCCTGCCAGTTCATCAAGGACAAACATGCCGAGGGAGTCGCACATGTCGAGGAAATACTGGTCGGGCGGATAATGGCTCATCCTAACGGCATTCATGTTCATCTCCTTCATCAGTCTTATATCGTCGACAGCAAGTTGTTTGCTGCTTGTTCTTCCCGACGAAGGCCAGAAGGTATGGCGGCAGACACCCTTGAACATAATTTTTACACCGTTTACATAAATACCGTCTCCTGCTCTTACCTCAACAGTCCGGAATCCGAATTTCTGGCTTACCTGGTGTATCGTCTTCCTTCCATTCTTTATTGACACCACCACCTGGTACATATTTGGAAATTCGGGGCTCCAGGTCCTGGCGTCGAATTTTCCTTTCAGAATTGTCTTCCCGGAGGGATCCAGTTTTGAAGACATCTCTCCACCGAAGGTCTTTCCGTCAAAAGTCTGTATCTGTGCTGTTATTGTTTTTGCCTTTCCTGTTCCACCGGTATAGACATCCATGCAGAATGATCCGTCAGCCCTGGCATCTATTGCGACCCTCTCGATTCTCTGTACCGGAAAAGCTTCAAGGTAAACAGGACGGAAGATTCCGCCGAACACCCAGTAGTCCGACAACCTTTCGGCCCTGTTAATGCTTTCGTTGGCTGATTCTTTGCTGACGGAAACCTCAAGCAGGTTAGATGATCCGTAATTGATAAGTCCGGAAATATCGTACCTGAACCTGTAGAATGAGCCCTGGTGAACCGGCCCGGCCGGCTTACCGTTTATTTTTACTTCAGTATCGGTCATTGAGCCTTCAAATTCAATGAAAACCCTTTTTCTTTTCCATTCTGATGGAACTGCGAATTCATGCTTATAGAGCCCTTTCTCATTGGCTGCCAGGTCTGTTTTACCATAGTGGTATGAACCGAAACCCTGTAGCTCCCAGCATGAAGGAACATCAATTTCTTTCCATTCACCGCTGTTACGGCCGTGTGTGCAGAAGAAATCCCATTTAACAGTATTGTCCTTATCTGTCCCGGAAAGATACTGAACCTCAGTGGTTTGTGCACTGAGTGAAAGGAATGAAGCGATAAATGGAAGCAGGATCAGCTTTTTCATAGGAAAATATTTAGTGTGCAATTTTGTAAAAAGAATTCAACCGCAGGGGCGTCTCCTGTTAAATATTCTTAAACCCGGAAGCTTTTAGTCCAATATCCCCGGTGACATCCGGGGTAATTAGGGGAGGTTTATTTCAACCCCGGAGAGGGTTGAAGTCCAATATCCCCGGTGAAATCCGGGCCAAATGATTAATTCCTGTTCAAAGCCGGAGGCTTTTAAGTCCAATATCCCCGGTGACATCCGGGGTAATTAGGGAGGGTATATTTCAACCCCGGAGAGGGTTGAAGTCAAATATCCCCCGTGAAATTAGGGGCCAAATGATTAATTCCTGTTCAAAGCCGGAGGCTTTTAAGTCCAATATCCCCGGTGACATCCGGGGTAATTAGGGAAGGTATATTTCAACCCCGGAGAGGGTTGAAGTGTATTTTCCTGAATTATTTTTTATAATTTTGTTGAAGTGCTAAATATGGAATATATGTCTACTTATACCCAATTTTTATATCAGCTTGTATTTGGAAGCAAAAACCATCTGCCATTCCTGTCATCAGAGAACCAGAATGTTTTGTTTGCCTATATTGCAGGAATTCTTAAAAAGAAGGCATGTCATTCCTATATCGTAGGCGGTGCCAGTAACCATGTACACATCATTACCCATATTCATCCTGTTTTATGCCCGGCATATCTTATAAAAGATATCAAGGAAGCAACTCATGCCCTGATACTCAGGGAAAGACAAATATTTCCGAATTTCCCCGGATGGCAGGTCGGGTATAGCGGTTTCACTTATCACATTTCCAGTAAAGATAAACTGATAAATTACGTCAGGAATCAGGCTGAACATCATAAAACAGTCTCATATAAAAGTGAGCTGATTTCTTTACTGGAAGAAAATGGTGTAGACTATATTGAGGAGTATTTACTTACATAAATTTCTTCAACACCGCTGGTGTTGAAATAAGATTAGGGAACAATACCATGGATGTAACCATGGATATTGGAATTGCAGCCCTCCGGGCTGAATAACTGATGACGGAGAACATTCCCATGGTCCGAAACATATCTATTGCCACCTGTCATACGGGCTGAATGACTGATGACGGAGAAGCTTCTGCTGGGGTGGTAAATGTTGTCAGGCTACGGTGCGGTTACCGGGTTCTTGGGATTATATCAAAAAAAAGGCGTCTATGAGACGCCTCCTTATAAAAGAAAATCATTTCTCTATTTCAAAGCGCTTGCTTTCATTGGGCATGTAGAGGGGCATTCTGCTGTGGGTGTGCATGGTTCTTTTTCAGCGACCACGGCTGCTTTCTCAGCACCCTCCTTGTGTCCTTCACATGTTGCCGGATCGCACCCTTCCTTTGCAGCTGTTGCTGCTGATGCCTCACAACAACCTGACTTTGCTTCAGCTGTTTTTGCTTCTGCTGAACAGCATGATGCGGCTTTCTCTGTCTTCTCCGTTGCAGCTTTTGCCTTCTTAGTATCCTTCTTTGTGAAATCGGCATTTACAAAAAGAACTACTACTGCTGCCAGAACAAGCAGACTGCTGATGCTTATGATTACTTTTTTCATATTTCTTGTTTTTAATTACTATTCCGACAAAAATAAAAATATTAATCAATTACAAACCATAAATGTGAAAAATATAATGTTAAACAGATGTTAAAAGTTCTTGCAGCCCGTAAAACCGGAAATGATCTATTCAATAAAACCATATATTTGTTAAGCACTAATTTTATATCATGAAACTAAAGAATATTCTGATCTTCGCATCACTGCTGGTTTTGATGCAGGTACCTTACGCATCAGGACAGGCAGATACCACATTTAAAATTTTCCAGTTCCCGGCTGATAAGATACCCCGGATAGATGGAAATATTGATGACTGGGCATTTGTGCCTGAAAGTTATATTGTCGGCAGCGAATATATATGGGACGACAGCAGGAAACATGCAACCCTGGATCCCAGGAACCTCGATATCAGGGTACGTGTCGGCTGGGTTAAGGGAATGAACCGGCTCTATTTCCTCTATGAGGCTTACGACAATTACTGGGATTTCTCAAGAGTCGACCTCCACCATGATATTTTTGAAATTGTCGTCGACGGTGACCAGTCGGGAGGTCCGTTGATAGAACAGTTCCATCCCAATCCGCAGCTGAACAATTCATGGGAAGCATATTTCAACTATCATGGTGTTCATGCTCAGAACTACCATATCTATACACCTGCTGAAGGACAGGACTGGTGCCTGGCATGGGGCAGCCAGCCGTGGATAAAAGAACTTCCATATGCAAATGCCGCCTATTCATACAACTTCAAACCCGGAGAATCAGGAAAGCTTATCCTTGAATTCTGGATCACACCTTTTGATTATGCCGGACCCGAAGGACCTGAAAGAGCAGTAGAGAGCATTCTTAAAGAAGGAAGAAATATCGGATTATGCTGGGCTGTAATTGATTATGACGATGTAAATGCCAGGGGCAACAACGGTTTCTGGAACCTCTCAAAACAGCATACGATGTATGGCAATGCTTCATACCTGAGGACATTTAAACTGATGCCGCAGGAACCAGGACTGATGAAGAAGATTGACGCCAACTGGTCTTTTAAAATTATAGACATGGACCGCAGGCTTGTTGCATTTCAGGATGAGTCGTCAGGCCTGATAACCTCATGGACTTGGGATTTCGGCGACGGAACAACATCGACAGAACAGCATCCTGTACATGCTTATGCGAAATCGGGACGCTATATTGTAACACTCAACATTGAGGGCCCCGATGGTAAATCGCGACGGGCAAAAGTGTGGGATGTGGCGGTTAAGTCGGCATTGGATAATGTAAAATCTAACTAGTTGGATATCTCCTTTGAGGGAGATCAGGGGGAGTGAAGATTGCTTCGCTTCGCCAGCAATGACAAAAAAAAATTAAATCAATAAATTATTACCAGTACTATGAAAACAAAAATCCTTATAATGATTATTGCCGCAGGGCTGTCGATAACTGCTGTTTCGCAGCAACCTCAGCAACAACGAGTTACAGACCAGAACACTGCCCTGCATGCCATGCAGCCCGACTACAAGGTTCCCTATGGAGTTGCAAAAACAGAAGATATAACCAGCGTTCTGACACGCATCCTCAACTTCCTCGACGAGTCGACACCTCCGAAGATCATCGACAGGCAGACAAAGAATGAAATTTCCGATATCACAAAACTTACACCCGGCGCCACTTTTGCCCCGGGCGTCTTCAGGCTTATCAGCTACGAATGGGGTGTAGCCTATGGAGCAATGCTCCTGGCGGGTGAAGCTACAGGAGATGCCAGGTACACCGATTACACTACAAAAAGAATAAAACTCATCGGTTCTGTTTCGAAGTATTTCAAAACACAACAGGCCCAGCAGGGCTCACCGGTGAGGTCTGTGCTCGACCCGCGTGCCCTCGATGACGCAGGCTCAATGTGTGCAGCAATGATAAAAACATACCAGGTAACAAAAAACGAAGAGCTTCGTCCGCTCATCGACAATTACATAGATTTTATCTCGACAAAACAACAGAGGCTGGCCGACGGAACACTTTCACGAAACAGGCCTCTGCCAAATGCTCTCTGGCTCGACGACCTGTATATGAGCGTTCCTGCACTGGCCCAGATGGGCAAACTCACCGGTGAGAAGAAATATTTCGATGATGCCTGCAGGCAGGTGCTTCAGTTCTCGCAGCGGATGTTCAACAAG
>JAKLFN010000115.1 GCA_022711195.1 Bacteroidota bacterium | reverse complement strand
AAGCTGCCTGCAGGAATGGCTGTTTTCGGATGGAGCATACTCATGGCCCTTAATATCGCTATCAGTAATATCTGGGGAATACTTCTTAACGAATGGAAAGGAGCGAAGACGAAAACTATTATTATCCTGTTAATCGGAATTATAGTTCTGATATTATCAACATTCATTGTTAAACTGAGCTAAATTTATTGATATGGTAAAACGATTTGGATTTAAAATGAAACTGTATCCCGGACTGAAAGAGGAATACAGAAAGAGACATAGTGAGATATGGCCTGAGCTTGTTAAGCTTCTTAAAGATGCAGGTGTCGGAAACTATTCAATATTCCTCGATGAAGAGACAAACACTTTGTTTGCATACCAGGAACAATCGGGAGAGTCATCATCTCAGGATCTCGGAACAACGGAAATTGTAAAGAAATGGTGGAAATATATGGCCGATATCATGGAAACAAATCCTGATAATTCTCCTATATCAATTCCCCTGGAACAGGTATTTTATATGGAATAACGGCGACAGGCAGCAGGCATCGGTAAGAATTTCTTCGCCTGATGCCTGATGCCTGACGCCTTATGCCTTTTAATCAGAATATTAATTTTAATTATACGAGATATGAAAAAAGACTTAATAGAAAAATCGTATCAGCTTGCAAAAAAGCAATATGCTGACCTCGGTATTGATACAACACAGGCATTAAAAGAACTGGAGAAGATTGTTATCAGCCTGCACTGCTGGCAGACAGATGATGTCGGTGGTTTTGAGAAGCCTGGCGCTGAACTCGGTGGTGGAGGAATACAGGCAACCGGCAATTACCCGGGAAAAGCCAGGACAATTGAAGAAATGAGAGCTGATCTCGATAAAGTCTTCTCTCTGCTCCCTGGTAAACAGAGACTAAGCCTTCATGCGATATATGGTGAGTTCGGAGGCAAACTGGTTGACCGCGACGAAATAGAAGTGAAGCATTTCCAGGGCTGGATTAACTGGGCTAAGAAGAGAAAGATAGGCCTCGACTTCAACTGTACAAACTTCTCTCATCCGCTGGCCGATGATGGATACACTCTTGCCAGCAAAAATCCGAGGATAAGAAAATTCTGGGTTGAACATGTAAAAAGATGCCGCAAGATCGCAGCCGAAATGGGACGCCAGCTTGGGACACCTTCATGCCATAACCTCTGGATTCCTGACGGATCAAAAGATATTCCTGTTGACAGGTACACACACAGGAAGATACTCATGAAATCACTCGACGAAATTTTTGCTGTTAAATATCCAAAGAAATATCTGAAAGACTCAGTTGAGAGTAAATTATTCGGTATCGGTTCTGAAAGCATGGTAGTAGGTTCACATGATTTCTATGTAGGGTATACTGTTAAAAATAACATTATGCTCACACTCGATAACGGTCATTTCCATCCGACAGAACAGGTAGGTGATAAGATCTCATCAATGCTTCTCTATATCGATGAGCTGATGCTTCATCTTACCAGGGGTGTGCGCTGGGACAGCGACCACGTCCTTACTTTTAACGATGAATTGCTCCTTATCGTTCAGGAGATCATTCGTGCCAAAGCTCTCGGCAGGGTAAATATCGGTCTCGACTATTTCGATGCAAGCCTTAACAGGGTAGGAGCATATGTGATCGGAACACGTGCCGCACAAATGGCATTTCTCTATGCATTGCTCGAACCGTGGAATACCCTCGTGAAATATGAGGAACAGGGAAAAACCTTCGAGAGACTCTCACTGCTTGAACTCATGAAAACAAAACCATACGGCGCAATATGGGATTATTTCTGCATGAAAAATAATGTTCCCGTAGGTGAAGACTATATTAATGAGATAGTTAAATACGAAAATGAAGTTTTAAGAAAACGGAAATAATAAGACGGCTGTCCTGAAAATCAATTTTTATTTCAGGACAGCCACTTTTTTTTACAGAAAATCCCTCCGGGGGGAAAGGGTAAATGATATGAAAGAAAAGGTAATTGCAGTTTTTGACATAGGAAAGACAAACAAAAAAACTCTTTTGTTCGACTATGACCTTAATATAATCTCAGAGAAGGAAGAGAGATTCCCGGAAATTGAGGATGATGACGGATTTCCCTGTGACGATATTGAAAAGATCGAGAAATGGATCCATTCAACAGTTAAGGAACTTGTGAACTCCGACAAATACGACCTCACGGCTGTCAACTTTGCAACATATGGCGCTACCCTGGCATTTCTTGATGACAAGGGAAAAAGACTTACACCTATATATAATTACCTTAAACCTGTTGACGAAAAGATCCCTGAGAAAATTTACCGCCGTTCAGGCGGACAGGATGAGTTTTGCCGTAAGACAGCATCTCCTGCTCTTGGTATGTTGAATTCGGGAATGCAGGCTCTCTGGCTCAAGAATGTTAAACCCGGTGTTTTTGGACAGGTACGGACTATACTGCACTTTCCCCAGTACCTTTCATATATCCTTACCGGAAAGATTTTTTCCGAACATACTTCAATAGGCTGCCATACAGCACTGTGGGATTTCGATAATATGAATTATCACCAGTGGACCAGGGAAGAAGGATTCAATCTTCCGGAACCATCTCCGGCAGAAACACTCAATGAAGTGACCATCGACGGCAAAAAAATACATGTTGGAATAGGGATTCACGACAGCTCATCATCGCTGGCACCATATATCAGCGGCAGCAATGGAAAATTCCTACTGGTTTCTACAGGCACATGGTGTATAAACATGAATCCTTACAATACCGAGACTCTTACTGCAGAGCAGCTCGACAAGGATTGTCTATGCTATATGAGCATCACCCGTCAGCCGGTGAAATCATCACGTCTCTTCCTGGGAAATCTCCACGAAGAAGCAGCAAAGAGAATTAGCAACCATTTTAAAATTCCCTCAGGATTCTTTAAAAATGTGAAGCCTGATAAGAAAATGCTTGAGGAATGCAGGAAGAAATTCGGTGAGAACAGGTTTTATTTCGACAATAAACCTTATTCACGGACGCTTCTTGAGAAAAATGATTTTTTCACTTTCAAAACAAGCGACGAGGCATACCATCAGCTTATGATTGAGCTTGTCGATCTTACTATTGAAGCCATTGACCTCATCATTCCGTCAGATGACGATACTGAAAATATATATATTACAGGAGGCTTCTCAAAGAATACACTGTTCATAACAATGCTTGCAGATGCCTTTTCGATGAAAAATGTATATACTTCTGAAGTAAACAATGCAACAGCTCTTGGTGCAGCACTTGTTGTACTAAATACCCTGGAGCCAACACACAAACCGGTTCTGAACCTCGGCCTGAACAAATACTGATATTGTAATTATGATCCAGCATAACGACTATATCGATCTGCTGAAAAACAATATATTATGGGCTGCAGATAAGTTAAAGACAGATCCACATTATTTCAGCGAGCTCTCAAGTCCCCAGAAACCCAAGTTTCTATTTATCGGTTGTTCCGACAGCAGGATCCCACTTGATGTAATTACAGGTTCTGAACCGGGAGAACTTTTTGTACACAGGAATATTGCAAACCAGGTTAACCTGACAGATATAAACCTTCTGTCGATAATTGAATATGCCGTTGAATTGCTTAATATAGAGCATATTATAGTGCTTGGCCACCATAAATGCGGAGGTGTAAAGGCTGCGGTGGAAGGACTGCCTGAGGAAGATATTGTCGAAAACTGGATAAGTCAGATCACAGATATCTACCACTTCCATAAAAAAGAACTTGAAGCAATCGGAGATTTTTCGGAGATGTGCGACCAGCTTTCGGAAATGAATGTTATTGTACAAATAAAAAACCTTCTCCGTACACCGATCATTCAGCGTGCATTCCGCAAAGGGAGAAAAGTATGGGTACATGGCTGGATGTTCGATATCAAGAGCGGACTTATTAACGATCTGACACTTCCCCTCGAGGAATGGAAAGAATATGGCCTTCTCCCCGAAAATTATTGATCTTGCGATCCTAACTAATAAACTATCCTGAATGAATTTGCTTTACGCGTTTCCTCCCGATAAGATCGTGTGGAAGAGTATAGAAATATTCGATCTCTCAAGCTTCATAGAACTGCTGTGCAGGTTCGCCCTGAACTTTGCAGTGATAATGATCCTGATCCGATGGCTCTATTATTCAACAACACGGCGGAAAGATTATCTGTTCACATATTTTCTGATCTCCAGTATCGTATTCTTCTTATGCTACCTCCTTGAGAGTGTCACGCTTCAGATAGGCTTTGCCCTGGGACTTTTTGCAATATTCGGGATTATAAGATACCGCACCAGCCAGATGCCGATCAGGGAAATGACATACCTGTTCCTTATAATCGGGATATCAGTCATTAACGCACTTGCCGGTACAGATACAAGCCTTGTTGAGATCTTTTTCACTAACGCTGCAGTTATCCTGGCAACCTATGGACTTGAAAAGGTATGGCTGCTGAAACATGAATCATCAAAGCTGATAGTCTATGAAAAAATAGACATGATAAAACCCGAAAACTACCAGGGTCTGTTGGAAGATCTGCGTCAGAGGACCGGAGTTACCAAGATCAACAGAATAGAGATTGGCAAGATCGATTTTCTGAAAAATTCATGCGTTCTGAAGGTATATTATGAAGAATCCGGCAGGGAAATTAACCAGACAGACCTTGTTGAATCGGTCAAAGGCGACGATGGCGACGATGATTAAAAAGCTCCTTCCCGGATTTGTCATATTCCTGCTGCCATTTTCAGCTTTTTCACAGAAGAAAGACTTTGGAATATGGTATTCCCTGAATATCAAAGAAAATATCTCAGAAAAACTTAATGCCGATTTCTCAGCCGAGCTTCGTACTTTCAAGGACGCCGGGAAGATTGAGCAGTATTTCCTGGAAGCGGGTATAGAATATAAGATCACCACGTTTCTTTCTGCACAGGCATCATACAGGCTGACAGATGCTTATGAAAAGGATACAGAATATCATCTCCAGCATAAAATTTTCACTGGCCTGGTCGCAAAAGCAAAGATAAGCCGGCTGACACTCCAGGGAAGAATAAGGTTTCAGACAAGATTCCGGACTTACATCGAGGATCCTGAAGATAATTATCCTGATTATACAGCCAGGTTCAGGATTAAAGCTACCTACAGGACACCTTCATTCCCGGCAAATCCTTTTTTATATGCCGAATCATTTGTTCCTCTTAATAAGGAGCCTGAGAAATTTATCGGGAAGAACAGGTTTTCGTCTGGTATCGAATACAGTATATCGAAGAAACATTCAATTGAGGCAGCATATATATTTCAGCGCGACTACCTGCCTAAGCTGTCTGATGAGCACATAATCAATATTTCTTATAACCTTAGTTTCTGATCACTCGTTCCTTAACTGACTTATAAGAACTTCATTCCTGACTCCCCTCAGGGAAACTGCCAGTGTAATAACTCCTGTAGCAATAAGCAATAATACCATGAGTGTGATTGTCAGCCAAGGTATCTCATTCCCTCCTCTGAATGAAGGAATTGTTGCGACCAATCCCGACGATACACCGGTCAGAATGCCCCAGGTGAGGATCAGTACCTGATCATTAAGAATATACCTGCGTATGTCTCGTAATGAATAACCCGTCGCCGACATTAATGCAAATTCCCGCCTGCGTATATTAAAGATCCTCAGGAGAATAAAGCCGAAGCCTGTGACACCAAGTATAAGACCGAAGATCCCCATTATTGAAAACACACTCAGATAGGTATTTGTAACTTCAAGGAAGGAGGCAAGCTTCTGACCTGCATCCATAGCCAGAAAGCCAATGTTATAGAAACGCTGTCCCAGCACTTCCAGATATGTTGATAAAAGCTCCTCTTTACCGTCAAAAAGGAAGAGCGAACTTCCGGCTACAGAAGGGAAATAGCGGGCCATATCATTCTCATGGATGATAAGATTTCCCTGGAAAAATGACGATTTGAGGCCGGCACACATTATAATATTCAACGCCTGCCCGTCTTCAGCATTAATTACCAGGGTGTCGCCAGTTTTCAGCTTAAGGCCCCAGTCCAGAACAGTCTGATCAGCAATGGCGTAAATGCATTGTTCTCCAGCCTGCCTGCCAATAATATTCCAGGGATTCTCTCCGGCAAACTTTTTCATAGATGTCGCAAACGAAAATGATCCTCTCCTGATGAAACCGGATGGATCAATGCCTAAGACAGGAGGCGCTGTAATATGATTAAGATTAAGGCAGCTGGCATCATCTCCATCAAGGCGCGAAGCCTGAACAACTTCAAGGTCAGAGAGCTCATCTTCATCGAGACCATATTCCCGTCGTCCAGAATCGTTTGTCAGATCCGCCAGGAGAGGAATAGCAGATTCGGCATAAATCTGATATCCACCGGTGCCTCCCGCATTGAGATAACTTTTATCGGTAACAACCTTCCTGTTTGCTGTTGTTATTATTACTGCAAAAATTCCTGCAGCAACAATTATCACCGGTGTTATTGCCTGCCACTGGTTGAAATGGAAATAGTTTCTGGCAAGCTCCCTTTTACCTGACGGTCCTGTACCTGATGATTTCCTC
>JAKLFN010000114.1 GCA_022711195.1 Bacteroidota bacterium | reverse complement strand
CGGACAAACATCTTCCGCGATAAGACATATACAATAACCAAATGGAGCGAGCCGGAGTTCCAGCAGCTCGATTACATCGCCCGATCATCAGATTTTCTTGAGGGCAGCCTTAAATTGCAGTTCATAAGGGTTACCAGGTTCAGGAACCTTCCCCAGTATTATATCGACCTTAACAGCTCATATACCTGGTTTCCTGAAGACCTATCCGTCCCGGCAAATAATTTCTTTCTTGGTACAACACTCGGATTAATCTTCTGATATATGAAAATGAATAATATACTGCGATACTGTTTTCTTACAGTTTTACTTCTTTTTACAGGAACAACAGCACTTTTTTCACAGAAATTTGCCATAATCACCGATAAAGCCAGTTATGAAGGTGCCAGGGAGCAGATTGAACTTTATTCGCAAACATTGCTGAAGGAAGGGTTGACCAACATTATCATAATAGATAAATGGGGTCACCCCGATTCAATCCGCAGGGAGCTGAGGAAATTGTATAATAGCAATAAAGGTTTTGAAGGCGCTGTATTTATTGGCGATATTCCTGTTCCGATGCTGAGGGATGCCCAGCACATGACATCAGCTTTTAAGATGGACCAGGAAAGATACCCGTGGGAAAGATCCTCGGTTACATCAGACAGATTCTACGAGGATTTTGACCTGAAATTCGACTACCTGAAACATGATACTGTTTTCAAACACCTTCATTACTACAGCTTGAGGCATGATTCACCGCAGACAGTTACGCCTGATATTTATACAGGCCGGATAAGGATCCCCTGGGACAAGGACTTTTCTTTACTGAAGGCTTACCTTAAGAAGGTTGTGGCAGCACATAATGAAATCAATCCTGTCGATGAGGTGTTGTTCTTTGCCGGACATGGATATAACTCCGAGTCGATGATAGCCAGGCTCGATGAGAAAGCAGCTCTGCTCCAGCAGTTTCCGCAGCTGAACAGGCAGAAGAACGGCCTTGAATTCATTGATTTCTCATTCGACGATCATATAAAATTCAGGTTGCTATCAACACTCTCAAGCCAGGATTTTGACATCGCACTCCTTCATCATCATGGCTATACCGACCTTCAGCTTCTCGACGGTGAACCCCCCGCCATGGGTGTTCAGGGTAGTGTGGAAAGTATTAAGTTCTACCTGAGATCCAAGGTTCGCGACGCCAGGGACAAGGATGCGGCAAAAAAGAACTATATGGAATGGCTCGGCGTTCCTGAAGCCTGGTTCGATCTGGCAAATGATAAAAACCAGACATTCAAAGATTCAGTTTACTATGCCGACATGGATGTTTCTGCAGCTGATCTTAAAAACTATACTCCCCGACCGAGGTTTATTATGTTCGATGCCTGCTTTAACGGTTCATTCCAACTCGATGAATATATTTCGGGACACTATGTATTTGGCAATTCAGGTACTATTGCAGCAATGGCCAATACAGTCAATTCACTGCAGGATAAGTTTCCGGATGAGATGGCAGGCCTGCTGGGATTCGGAATGAGGATAGGTGAACTTAACAAGTTTAACGGTTTTACCGAGACTCATATAATTGGTGATCCGACTTTCAGGTTCACACCTTCCGGTAAAGTTGATTATGAGACTCTTATGAAAGCCGCAACCAGCAACAGCAAGCTGCTGAAGCTTGCTTCATATCCGCATCCCGACGTACAGGCATGGTCATTAAGAAAATTATCGGAAAACAAGTATCCCGGTACCAGTAACCTGCTGAAAGAGAAATATTTCGCTTCTCCTTACGGAACTACAAGAATGGAATGCCTGATCAACCTCGCAGCAATTGGAGATGACAATTTTATTGAGGTTCTATCGGCAGCCATGGAAGATTCCTATGAACTGGTAAGACGTTTTGCACTGATATTTACCTCTGAGTCAGGAGATCCCCGTCTTATTCCGGCACTGATCAAATCGGCCGGGAATCCTAATATCTCAGATCGTGAGGTGTTCCAGATGAATTCACTTTATGGATTTTTCGATAAGGAAACCCTTCTCCGTGAGCTTGACAAATCATTTCTTAATATCGACACGACAGGAAACTATTCAGGTAAAATCTACTCGAAGGTCAAAAAAGGAATCGAGGCTGATTGCAATTCCACCAGCGAAACCATTAAAGCTATTTGCTCTCCTGATACGCCTGCAAAGACAAAAATATTCGAAATTAAAACTTTAAGGAATATGCCTTATCATGTGGGCATACCTTCATTATGCAGCTTTGCATTGAAATGTTCTGACGAACAGCAGCTTCTGCTTTTAATCGAAGCTTTCGGATGGTTTAACTACAGCTATAATAAAAAGGAGATCGAAAAGACCTGCAGGGAGATCGCCTCATCGGACAAATTCTCTGAGAAAGTAAGGAACGAAGCGCTGAAGACAATCAACAGGCTGAAAAATCCGAAATAGCCTCTCCCCAAACCCCTCTCCCAAGAGAGAGGGGCTTTTCAGTTAAAGAGAAAATGTTTCGAAAAAATAACCCCCTTCTTCCGCTCCGCGGAAAGGGGGGTAAGGGGGATGAGGTAAAAGATACTATTCCTCTTCCTCTTCTTCCGTATATGCTTTTATAACAGTCTCCTGGACGTCAGAAGAAACCTGTGCATATTCTGCAAATTTCATGGTGTACATGGCACGGCCACCCGTAATTGAGCTGAGTGCTGTTGAGTATTTGTTCATCTCGGCAAGCGGAACCCTTGCCTTAATAACCTCAAACCTCTTTTCGCTCGACATCCCAAGGACCATTCCGCGGCGTCCCTGAAGATCGCTGATGACATCGCCCATACGATCCGACGGAACCATAATATCCACTTCGTAAACAGGTTCAAGGATCTTGGGATTCGCCTTCTTGAAAGCCTGGCTGAAAGCATTCCTGCCTGCAAGCCTGAACGATATCTCGTTCGAATCGACAGGGTGCATCTTGCCATCATATACATATACCCTTATGTCGCGGGCATAAGACCCGGTAAGCGGACCGACTTCCATCTTTTCCATTATGCCTTTTAATATGGCAGGCATGAAACGGGCGTCAATTGATCCTCCTACAATACAGTTACAATATATGAGTTTTCCTCCCCAGTCGAGCTCTATCTCATCTTTGCCTCTCACAGAAAGCTTCAGGTCCTTTCCTCCGATCTTCATCGTGGTAAGCTCAGGTGATCCCTCCTCGTAAGGCTCGATGATCATGTGCACTTCCCCGAACTGGCCGGCACCACCCGACTGCTTCTTATGACGGTAATCGGCCTGCGCCGACTTTGTGATAGTCTCACGGTACGGGATCTTGGGCAGATTGAAGTTCGTAGGAATCTTATAGATATTGTCGAGATGCCATTTCATGATATTCAGATGATATTCACCCTGGCCGTGGACAATGATCTGCTTAAGCTCTTTTGAATATTCAATTATAATTGTGGGATCTTCGAGATGTAATTTGTTGAGCGCTTCACCCAGTTTTTCATCATCACTCTCGCTCTGGGCCTTTATGGCTGTCCTGTATTTCGGCGCCGGGAACTGAACACCTTCATATCTCCAGTCGTTGCCCGGAGCATTTAGGGTATGATCCATCTTTGTATTTTTCAGCTTCACAAAAGCGCCTATATCACCTGTATGAAGCTCAGGAACTCTTGTCCTGTTCTTGCCGGCACAAACATAAAGCTGTGAAAGCCTCTCCTTGGTGGAATTATTGGAGTTCACAACATCAAGGTTCTCAGTTATCTTGCCTGAATAAACCCTGAAGTAGTTGATCTCCCCTATATGTTCTTCGATTGATGATTTGAAGACATATACTGAAGCAGGACCGGCAGGATCGGCTTTTACAATGTTGCCCTTGCTGTTTTTCGGAGCCGGCATATCATTGATGGAGGGTGCTTCGCTGATGATGAAATCCAGAAGTGTATCGACACCAATATTTTGCTTTGCCGAGGTACATAATACAGGGAAGAGCCCGCGGGTAAGAATTCCCCTTGCAATACCTTTCTTTATTTCTGCCTCGGTGAGTGTGTTATTTGCGAAGAAGATCTCCATGAGAGACTCGTCGCTTTCTGCTGCTTTTTCAACCAGGGCATTGTGCAGCTCTTCTGCTTTTTCCTGCTGATCGGCAGGTATATCGGCTATTTCTGCTTTTCCCCCGTCTTTACCATAACGGAGCATCTTCATTTTAAGAAGGTCGATCACAGCGTTAAAACCGGTTCCTTCGTTGACAGGATATTGTACAAGGATGATATTGTTGCTCAGTCGCTCTTTCATCATTTCGACAGACTTCTCGAAGTTTGCCTTCTCGTGATCGAGCCCGTTTATAACTATTATCATCGGTTTCTGGACTTTCTCCGCATGCCTGAAGTGTATCTCTGTTCCCACTTCAACGCCATTCTGCACATTGATAAGCAATAATGCACAGTCGGCTGCATAAAGTGAAGAGATCACCCCGCCGCTGAAGTCGTCCAGTCCCGGTGTGTCGAGGATATTGATCTTTTTATTCTGGTACTCAGTGTAGAGAACTGTTGAATAAATGGAGTTGCCGTTCTCATGTTCTATCGGACGGTAATCGGAGGCTGTATTTTTGCCTTCGATGGTACCTCTGCGTTCGACAATGCCGCCATTAAAGAGCATCGCTTCACCCAGAATGGTTTTCCCTGATCCTGAATTGCCTGTGAGAGCAATGGTCTTTACCTGGTCAGTCTGGTATGTCTTCATGTTTGTACCTTATTATATTATTTTTTACAAATTATTTTCTTCTTCATACCCCCATTCCTGGTACCCGCCAAAGCAGGAGAGTTTTTAAGCTTTCCACCCTTTTTGGGGATCGGTAAGGGGGACTATATTAATATATTATCTCTGTTCAGTGGGTGGCAAAAATAATAATTTTTGTAAAAACAGCTCATGAAAGAGTGCAGAATTGCAAAATATTTATTTTCTTTGCACCAGTTTTTTGAAACGCAGGAGTACCGGTTTTTCCTTCACAGGTAAGTTTAAAAAGCATTTTTCTCCGGGAGAAGTCGGGAAGTCACCTGTTCATAACTTACATCAAAGTTTGACCAGACATAGTTTCAAAACATGCTGAAAGGCCACGGGTCTGGCATTTCATGGAAGCAGGAGATATGTATGTAATTTTGTTTAACAAAAATATTGACCTGGTTTGCAAATAAAAAAATAATATTCATACCTTTGCAAACCATTTTTTGGAGTAAAAAACTAATATTAAATAATGGAAATATGCCGACAATTCAACAGTTAGTCAGAAAAGGCAGGAAAGAACTGGTAGATAAAAGCAAGGCTCCGGCTCTTGATTCATGTCCTCAGCGCAGAGGCGTTTGTGTACGTGTTTATACAACAACGCCAAAGAAACCTAATTCAGCTATGAGGAAAGTGGCAAGGGTAAGGCTTACCAACCAGAAAGAAGTGAACGCATACATCCCCGGAGAAGGACATAACCTCCAGGAACACTCGATCGTTCTTATAAGAGGCGGCAGGGTAAAAGACCTTCCCGGTGTCCGCTATCACCTTGTAAGAGGCGCTCTCGACACCTCCGGAGTCGATGGCCGTACCCAGAGAAGATCCAAATATGGCGCCAAAAGGCCGAAAAAGTAACATTAAAGGAATAAGATAATGAGAAAATCAAAACCAAAGAAGAGGATTCTGTTACCGGATCCCAAATACAAGGATCCCTATGTAACAAGGTTTGTCAATAATCTTATGTACAGCGGTAAGAAATCAACAGCTTACAAAATCGTCTATGACTCACTCGATATCGTAGGCGACAAATTTAAAAATGAAGGTAAAACACCACTCGAAATATTCAAGCAGGCAATGGAAAACATTACACCACAGGTCGAAGTAAAAGCCCGGCGTGTTGGTGGTGCAACTTTCCAGGTACCCATGGAAATAAGACCCGACCGTAAGGTGAGCATCAGCATGAAAAACATGATCTCCTTTGCACGCAAGCGTACCGGCCACTCAATGGCAGAACGCCTCTCGGCAGAAATCATGGCTGCATACAAGCTTGAAGGCGGTGCCTATAAGAAAAAAGAAGATACCCACAGGATGGCAGAAGCCAACAAGGCATTTGCACATTTCCGCTTTTAATACAGTGTGAGGCAGTAAGAAATAATGGATAAGAACCTCCAATATACCAGGAACATCGGGATCATGGCCCACATCGATGCCGGAAAGACAACGACCACAGAGCGTATTCTGTTCTACACCGGCCGTACCCATCGGATGGGAGAGGTACATGATGGAAATGCCCAGATGGACTGGATGGTGCAGGAACAGGAGAGAGGCATCACTATTACTTCTGCAGCCACAACAACATACTGGAAATATAACGGCCAGGATTTTAAAATCAATATCATCGATACACCCGGACATGTCGACTTTACAGTCGAAGTCGAACGATCCCTGAGGATCCTCGACGGCGCCGTGGCCGTATTCTGTGCCGTAGGAGGCGTAGAACCACAGTCGGAAACAGTCTGGAGGCAGGCAAACAAATACAATGTCCCCCGGATAGCCTTTATTAATAAAATGGACCGTGCCGGCGCTGATTTCTTCATGGTCGTACATGAAATAAAAGAAAAGCTGGGATCCAACCCCGTCCCGATACAGA
>JAKLFN010000113.1 GCA_022711195.1 Bacteroidota bacterium | reverse complement strand
GGTCCGGTAACGAAGAATTCCCCCATATGGGAGACATCAAAAACCCCTGCTTTTTCCCTTACAGTAACATGTTCATCATTGATCCCTGTGTATTCTACCGGCATGTTCCAACCTGCAAAAGGGACCATTTTGGCTCCTGCTGCCTGGTGAATTGAAAAGAATGGTGTGTGTTTCATAATGTTTTCAGAATTCAAGTATTTTAAATTCGACTCTCCTGTTACGTGCTCTTCCTTCGGCTGTTTTATTATCAGCAATAGGCTGCTGCGGACCAAAGCCTTTAAATTCAAGGCGACCCTGGTCGACTCCTTTCTGAATCAGGTATTCAACAACAGCTTTTGCCCTGTCTTCGGAAAGCTTCGAGTTAAGAGCAAGACTTCCGGTATTATCTGTGTGTCCGGATATTTCAATCCTCATGAGCGGGTTGTCGCCGAGTATTCCAAGCAGACGGTCGAGTTCGGCATAGGAACCTGATGTAAGTATGGCTTTTCCTGTCTGGAACAGAATATTGTTAAGCACAACCTTCTTGCCCACTTTCACTTTTATAAGAGGCATATCGAGCTTGTAATAATCCTCCGAATAATTTTCAGGAATTATAATTTTCTTCATATCCGGAAGGAATCCGGTACTGCGGAAGTCGATCATATATGATTTTTTCTCCGGTAATCTTACCCTGTAAATGCCATCAGCATCAGAGCTGGCTGTTGTTGAAATTACAATATCTGTTGAAGGATCAATTACATCAATTTTAGCCATTACAGGATCGCCGGTCTCAGCGTCCTGCACCTTACCTGTGAGATACAATACCAGTTCGGCCGGTTTTTCGGGCTGAATGACGGGTTCAGGAGCGATCTCCCTTATTACAACAACAGTATCTTTAACAACAATAGTATCGGGTCTGACAGGCTGAGTCTCTATAATTATCTTCTGAACTATTGTATCCGGCGGGGCAACCGGCGCCGGGACAGGCTCAGACTCAACTATTTTTGGAGGAAGCTTATTTCCGTGAAAAATATCGAGTCCGCCCATTGTACCTGTTCTGTTTGATGCCAGGTAGAAAGCTCCTTTTTTGTTCTTATCGGGATTGTAGAACAGTTCATCCCAGGGCGTATTTACCGGATAACCACAGTTCACCGCCTTTTTCCATAATCCTGTTGAATCTCTTACACTATAAAAAATATCGTATCCTCCAATTGCGTTATGTCCTTTTGAACTGAACCAGATCGTATCACCCAGTTCAGAAAATCTCACTGATTCCTCGTCAAGGGGAGTATTAATTGCGAGGCCTGCATTTTCAGGCTTTGACCAATTGAATTCAGGTGTTTTTTTCATGAAATAAATATCCTTACCGCCAAGGCTGTTCTTCCCCTTTGTAGTAACGAACCAGACTTCATTGCCGGAAGGTGAGAATGTGAATGATGTTTCGGCTCCTCCGGTATTAATTGTGAAAGGAACCTTTTCAGGAGCTTTCCACACTCCTTTTTTCTTTACTGAAAGTCTTATATCACCGCCGTTCTGATAGCCTGTATATACGTAAAGTTCATCCCCTGAAGGGCTGAGATAAAGAGGTGTTTCGCAGAAATTTGTATTCACGGCTCCGGTCACCGCAAATGCAGAACCCCAGTCATTGTTAAGACGGGTGGAACAAAAAATATTTTCATCAAACTTTCCATCGACAAGTGACAGGCTCGACCTCGACACCTCACGCCGGGTGGCAAAATAGAGAGTGTTGAAATCGGAAGAAAAAACAAGGGAATAATCATCGGCAAAGGAGTTCAGGTTTGATCCGGCATTCCGGATTTCAACGTTCAGTGTATCCCTGGTCAGTTCAAGTGCAGAATTACATTCCGCCAGAAATTTATTCGCATCTGAAAGATTTTCCTTTGTTTTCGGTACAGCCGTGTTCAGATAATCATTCAGCATTGTGATCGCTTCATCATATCTTCCTGCATATTGCAGTGCCCGGCCGGTCAGGAGAAGCAAATCATCAGTAAGCTCTTTATCCATCGCATAGGCTTTCAACATAAAACCGGCTGCCTTTTCCTTGTTATCGGAATTAAGGGCAGCAGCACCTGTTTTATAGTTCAGCGCAGGATTGGCATCATTATATACCATGGCTTTCCTGTAATCTTCATATGCGCTTCCATACCAGACCGAACCTTCCTTAAAATAATCATCACCCGATGAAATATAACTCCAAGCTTCTTTAAAACCGTCCCTGACGGTCTTAAACTCTTTCTTCCGGATCTTGATATCTGTCTGCGCCTCTGAAAAAGACGGATTTATCAACAGCAGAATAATCAGGGAAATTAATTGGCTCTTCATAGATTGCAGTTTTTCACACCTTAAAATTAATATTAATTTGACTTTTACAAAACAATAGATTTCAGTCGCAATCATAGATCATAATGTTTAGAAAAAAATTATTTTATATTTGTGCATCTACGAATTCTGTTAACTAAGTTAAAATTGTCTGTATCTATGAACTATAACTATATCAATCCCGAATACCTCGATTCGGTATCGGACGGTAATGCTGAAATAATATCTGAACTGGTCGGAATGTTCAGGAGTCAGGTCGCTGAAACTGTTACTGAGATGAGATCCCTTCTTAAGAATAAAGACTTCTATTCACTTGGTTTGCTGGCACATAAAGCCAAATCTTCGGTTCTGATAATGGGTATGAACGATCTTGGCGCCCTGCTGAAGACCTTTGAGCTTCAGGCTAAGGACGGAGCCGAGGCCGACAAATATGAATCCTATATAAACCGTTTTGATCACGACACCGGGGAAGCTGTTAAAGAGCTTGATGATCTTGTTAATAACAGGTTAACAAAAATTTGAATGATAAATATTGAAAAGCGTAACAAGGTTGATATTATTTCATTCAATGTTGATAAAATAAATGCCCTCATCGCTGATGAACTTAAGAACGAGATCATCAGAGTACTTGACAATTCCAGTCCAAAGGTAATTTTAGATTTGAAAGGCGTACAGTACATTGACAGCACAGGATTCGGTTGCTTTCTTTCTGTTCATAAAACAGCGCGGAACAATTTCGGATCAATAAAATTCGTATGTCCTGAACCCTCAATGCTAAATCTTTTCGTGACACTTAACCTGAATACAATATTCGAGATCTTTGAGGATCTTGAGGATTGTATTAAATCGTTCAGGATTTAGTGTTCCGGGTTCCGGGTTTCAGGTTCCATTCAGGTTCCAGGCTTTGCCAGCCGAATCCGCCAACTGGCGGAGAAGGCTGGTTCCAGGTTTCAGGTTCCGCGTTCGGGGCATAGACTTTAATTTAAAGAGTTTTGGAGTCTAAAGTTTCCCCTCCTTTTTTTAAGGAGGGGTGGCCAGACTACAAAATTATCTAATGTATAGAAATATAAATGTCTGGCCGGGGTGGTTGATTAAATTCTGAGATTTAAGTACTCTTCAACTGAATTCGTTTTATTTAATCAATTTAAGCCGAAGAATCTCACAGAAAGCAAGTTCAGAAAACAACATAGTATCAACCACCCCGGCCGGGAAAATAGAATTGTAAATATTTCAAAATCAGCAATCCCGGCCACCCCTCCTTAAAAAAAAGGAGGGGAAACTTTCGTCACTAATACACCTTTACTTGGCGGCTATGAGGTTCATGCTTTGCCAGACAAAGCTATAGCGAAGGCTGGGGGAAGGATGACGAAAAGTTGACTCTCAGGGATTAACGGATGAGAACTTAAGCCTTCCATTTTCCACGGATATACTTACAACAGAATCCTTTGATACTCTTCCTGCAATTATCTCCTTTGAGAGTTCATTTACTAATTCTCTCTGAATAAGCCGCTTGACAGGTCTTGCGCCAGACTGCGGATCATAGCCATGCTCAGCTATCCACATTATGGCTTCCTCAGATATTTCAAGCTCCATATTATAGCCGGCAAGAAGTTTCCGGAGATTACCCAGCTGCAATCTGACTATTTCGGTTATCTGTTCAAGATCAAGCGGGTGGAACATGACTATTTCATCGACACGGTTGAGGAATTCTGGTCTCATTGATCTTCTGAGCAGTGAAAATATCTCTTTTCTCAGTCCTTCCTCCTCTTTTTCAGGCATTTTATTATTCCACCTTTCCATACGATCCCTTATTATTTCAGAACCGATATTTGAAGTCATAATAATTATCACGTTCCGGAAGTTAATGGTACGTCCTTTATTATCAGTCAGCCGGCCGTCATCAAGCACCTGGAGGAGAAGGTTAAAAAGGTCGGGATGAGCCTTTTCGATCTCATCGAGCAGTACAACCGAATATGGTTTATGTCTCACCGCTTCAGTAAGCTGCCCTCCCTCATCATATCCCACGTATCCGGGAGGTGCTCCTATAAGTCTTGATACCGAATGTCTTTCCTGATATTCTGACATATCAATACGGGTCATCAGGTTCTCATCGTTGAAGAGGAATTCAGCAAGAGCCCTGGCAAGTTCCGTTTTACCTACGCCGGTAGTACCTATGAAAATGAATGATCCCACGGGTCTTTTCTGGTCCTGTAATCCTGACCGCGATCTTCTTACAGCATCCGATACGGCCCTTATAGCCTCATCCTGCCCCACCACTCTTTTATGAAGTTCCTCTTCAAGTCTCAGCAGTTTTTCCTTTTCGCTTTCGAGCATACGCGAGACAGGGATCCCCGTCCATTTTGATACAATTTCCGCAATATCCTCCGACCTGACCTCTTCCTGAACAAGTGATCCCTTCAATCTTTTCTTCTCGATCTGCTCTTTGAGATCAGCTATTTCTTTTTCAACAAGTGCAATTTTCCCATAGCGTATTTCGGCTACTTTCCCGTAATCACCAGCCCTTTCGGCTTTTTCGGCTTCGAATTTCAGAGCTTCGACTTCCTCCTTTTTTATCTGTACCTTTTCAATAATATCTTTCTCGGAGTTCCATGCAGCATTGAGTTCATTTCTTCTTACCTGCATTTCTGCCAGTTCACCTGATATATGTTCTTCCTTTTCCTTGTCACCATCCCTTCTGACAGCTTCTTTTTCAATCTCAAGCCTTGTGATTGCCCTGTTTGCCTCGTCGATCTCATCGGGCACCGAATTCATTTCCAGCCTGAGCTTTGCAGCAGCCTCATCGATAAGGTCAATAGCTTTGTCAGGAAGGAACCTGTTTGTGATATACCGTGTAGAAAGGTCGACAGCAGCTATTATTGCTTCATCCCTTATAATTACCTTATGGTGAGTTTCATATTTTTCACGTATACCCCGCAGTATTGAAATGGAATCCTCCCTGCCGGGCTCATCGATCATTACTACCTGGAATCGTCTTTCGAGGGCTTTGTCTTTTTCAAAATATTTCTGGTACTCATTGAAAGTTGTAGCCCCGATCGCCCGCAGTTCACCTCTTGCCAGGGCCGGTTTAAGGATGTTGGCCGCATCCATTGCTCCTTCGGATTTTCCTGCACCAACAAGAGTATGGATCTCATCAATGAAAAGTACTATCTCTCCCCCGGCACTGATGACTTCATTGACAACCGATTTCAGTCTCTCCTCAAATTCACCCTTGTACTTGGCTCCTGCAATCAGCGCTCCCATATCCAGTGAATAGATAACTTTTGATTTCAAATCCTGAGGCACATCGCCCCTGACTATTCTGTGTGCTATTCCCTCAGCTATGGCTGTTTTTCCCACACCCGGTTCGCCAATCATAAGGGGATTATTCTTTGTCCGCCGCTCCAGTATCTGAAGTATTCTCCGGATCTCGTCATCCCTGCCTACTACCGGATCGAGCTTACCTGACCGTGCTCTCTCATTAAGATTGACAGCATATCTTTCAAGGGAATTGAATGTATCATCTGAAGTCTGGTTTTCAACCGTAGCACCCTTCCGCAATTCTTCTATTGCCGATTTAAGGCCTTTAATTGTGACCCCATGATCCTTAAGTATGCCTGAGGTTTCGTCTTTGATCCCCATGATCCCCATCAGCAGGTGTTCCGGTGTAATGAACTTATCCTTCATTGCCGAAGCCTGATCGCCTGCCTTGCGGAATGCTTCCTGAAGGTTTGCCGATATATATGCTTCTGCACCCGATACCTTTGGAAATGAATCGATAAGTCTGTCAATATCACGGCTTATCAGTCGCGGATCAATACCTGCCTTACCAAAGAGAAAATCCGTGATACTGTCTGCCTCGCTCATTATTCCCTTCAGCATATGGGCACATTCGACCGCCTGCTGACCTTTTCCCGCAGCTATATTAAAAGCTTTCTGAACAGATTCCTGAGCTTTAAGGGTGTAATTACTGAAATTCATATTTGTGTTGTTTTTAAGGCTTTTCTCAAATTGCCTGCCAGTGTCTGGTCCGGGACTTTTTGACATCAAAATCCGATAGGATTATGTCAATATGTCGCCAGAGGATAATTCCGGATGGCAGGCAAAGGAAACGGGCAGATGCAATTAGTTCTTCAATTATTGAAACCCTGGCATTAAATCTTCGTTTAAAGGGTATGTGGTATAAATAACCGCTGGTTTCATAATAATTATTTTATTATTAATCAGAGAATAGCATTAAGTTTTCAATCAATTCCGTTTTACCCTGAATGAGTGAAAAGATACTTGAAATCCTGATGCAGTTATTTGCAATAATTGCCAAGCCTCAGGCTGATGACAGTGAAAGGCGCGG
>JAKLFN010000112.1 GCA_022711195.1 Bacteroidota bacterium | reverse complement strand
ATCATCTGCTCATCGGGCGCCCTCGACGATTTTAAAGGATTCATCAGCGTTAAGGAATTCCTGGCAAAGGATACTGAAAAAAGATTTGATCCATCAATGATAACGGATCCGGTGATAGTCCCGGAAAGCGCTGATGCACAAAAGGTGCTTACTCTCTTTAAGCAGAAGGCTGTTCATTTCTGCATTGTGGTTAATGAATTCGGAAGCCTTGAAGGCATCATAACACCCCATGATATTCTCGAGAACCTTACAGGCGATATGCCCGAAGACGGAGAGCAATATGAACCCGACATCTTTGTGCGCGACGATAAATCGTATCTTGTGAACGGTGACTCGCCGGTGGAAATACTCGACGGGATAATTGATAACCATATCACCGACCTCGACGATGTAGAGTATTCAACAGTAGCCGGATTCGTGCTCGAACAGCTCAGAAGAGTGCCCAGGATTGGAGATAAATTCGATTATAAGGGATATAGTATTGAAGTTGTGGATATAGACGGGAACAGGATTGATAAGATCCTGATTAAGAAAAACTAAAACATGACTGAAATGAAGAAATATCTTTGTCTGAAAAAAACGGCCTGCATTTTTATGATGCTGCAATGGAGCCTGCTGTCATTTCCGCAAGGTATGGTGATCAATCATAATTGTGTGCAGATCAGGCAGATACCCGAGTCAGCAATACTAGCCGCAAAGCAAAACCTGCATATTGCATACGGACATACTTCACACGGAAGCCAGCTTACGACAGGGATGACAGGAATGGTAGCATTCATGAACGGACTAGGCTATCCTAACAACCTGTACGCGTGGAACAACGGGGGGACCAGCGGAGCCCTCGACCTTCACGATTATGCCATGGGAGGTGATGTCGGTTATTATCCCGACTGGGTGAACAACACCCGGACATACCTGGGAACTCCGAATAGCACCACAGGCAGGGGCACCGGTGCAAATGCCGATGTGAATGTAATAATCTGGTCGTGGTGCGGCCAGGTTACATCAAAGTATGTGGCCGGTACCCTGAACAGTGAATATCTTGCACCAATGACGCAGCTTGAAGCTGACTACCCGGGCATAAAATTTATTTATATGACCGGTCATCTCGACCATTCTGCCGATGCCAGTAACAAGGCAGCAAACCAGATGATCAGGGATTATTGTGCAACCAACAATAAGATATTATACGACTTTGCTGATATAGAAAGCTATAATCCCGACAAAGCATTTTTCCAGTATGCCGGCGACGACTGCAGTTATTACTCTCCAACCGGTACATTGCTTGGCAACTGGGCAACGGAATGGCAGAATACCCATACTGAGAACAGTGACTGGTACAGCTGCAGCTCGGCACACTCACAGCCTCTCAATGCAAACCAGAAAGCTTATGGAGCATGGTGGCTCTGGGCACGTCTGGCTGGCTGGGACGGATCGGCCACAGGTGTCAATGATGTCACACGGAACTCCAATCCGGTAACTGCCTACCCTAATCCATCAGACGGGATATTTACTTTAAAGTCAGTTGATAACCAGGATTATTCAGTTGAGATTTATAATATAATAGGTAATAAGGTATATACCGCCTCCGATATCTCATCGTCAGCATCTGAAGTAATCGATCTTTCGGGTCAGCCGAAAGGATTATACCTGCTGAAAATAAAAGGGAGCTCCAAAAGCTTCGTTGAGAAGATCATAATACGGTAATCACCAATATTCTTCGATGAAAGCAATCGGCAATACCCCGCTTATCAGACTCGAACATCTCTGTGAACCGGGATCAGCAGATATTTTTGTAAAATTTGAAGGTGCAAATCCGACCGGCAGCATGAAAGACAGGATGGCGTTGTCGATGATCGAGGGTGCCGAAAAGAGAGGCCTTCTTAAGCCCGGGGGGTGTGTGGTGGAATATACCGGAGGAAGCACCGGCAGTTCGCTGGCTATGGTTTGTGCATTTAAAGGTTATAAAGCACATTTTGTCTCATCCGATGCTTTTGCTGAAGAGAAACTACAAACAATGAGAGCTTTTGGTGCTGAGCTCGATATTATTAAATCGGCCGACGGCCTTATAACTGCAAAACTTATCGATTCGCTTGTTGAAAGAGCCCGTGAGCTTAGTCTCAGGCCTAATACCTTCTGGACCGACCAGTTCAATAATAGAGATAACAGGCTTGCATATCATAAGATGGCACATGAGATACTGGAGGTTCTTGGTTATGATATCGATGAGTTCATCCAGGGTGTAGGCACCGGAGGCAGCTTCTCGGGTAACGCAGAAGTATTCAGGAAAGAGATACCAGGCATCAGGTGTATTGCTATCGAACCTTTTAATGTCCGTTCGCTTTCAGGAGGAGATATTTCAGGTACACATAAATTAGAAGGTATCGGGGCTGGCTTCGTTCCTTCAATATGCCGGCTCGACCTTGCTGATGAAATTGTACCAGTGACCGACAGTGATGCATACGAAACCGCAAGGAGGCTGGCGCGTGAAGAAGGGATTTTTGGCGGCACAACTTCCGGTGCTAACGTGTGGACGGCGTTGCAGAGGGCAAAGAAAATCGGACCGGGGAAAAAGATTGTTACTATTATCTGCGATTCAGGGCTTAAATATCTCGACGGTGATCTCTACAGGTAATTTTTTTGTTCTTGCCTGCAAGCAGCCATGTCGTTATTTTTCCGGAATTAAAGTATTATTACAAAATATTCAGTAATCCGGCTTGCGATGTTAACAGATATAATTCTCCTCCTCCTGGGCTTCGGCCTTCTTATCATAGGTGCAAACTGGCTCGTCGATGGTTCTTCAGCACTGGCAAGAAAATTCAGGGTCTCCGACCTGGCAATAGGACTGACCGTTGTTGCATTCGGAACCTCGGCGCCGGAGCTGGTCGTTAACCTTTTTGCAGCTGCACAGGGACATCACGACATTGTTTTCGGGAATATTCTCGGGAGCAACAACTTCAACATCTTTGTAATACTGGGTATTGCAGGCCTCATAACCCCGCTGGCGGTGAAATCGAGTACGGTCTGGAAAGAGATACCAATATCACTGGGAGCCCTCCTGATTCTCTTCCTGATGGCAAATGATTTTATACTGAAGGGCAGTAACGTAGTGTCGCGCATAGATGGGATCCTTCTTTTAGTTTGCCTGGTGGCATTCCTTTATTATGTGTTCCGTCAGCTCAGAACAGAGGGTGAAGAGCATCACGAGCATAAACACCTTTCTGTTCCGGTGATGACCGGGTTAATACTATTTGGTCTTGCTGGCCTTATTGCCGGGGGAAGGCTTGTTGTAGTCAATGCGGTAGATCTTGCACAGGACATGGGTGTGAGCGAAAAGATTATAGCGCTTACAATCGTTGCTGCCGGGACATCGCTTCCGGAGCTCGTCACTTCTGTCATTGCAGGGATCAAGAAGAATAACGATATAGCGATAGGCAATATAATCGGATCGAATATTTTCAACATATTTTTTATTCTTGGTATCAGCGCAGCGATCAGGCCTCAGGAGTTCGATCCATCATTTAATTCAGATATACTGATGGTTGCGCTGGGAACTATCTTCCTCTTCCTGGCTATGTTCCTTGGCAAGAGGCACAAGCTCGACAGATGGGAGGCAGGAGTACTCCTGATAATTTATATCGGGTATACTCTTCTGCTCATAAAAGGAGAGGCTTAGAAACCAGAGATCGTGGCTGAGATCCAGTCGCCTACCTGTGATGTCGACCTGGCATTGCTCCTGTTAAGATCTTCTGTTACAAAATCATTCTCAATCGATTGTTCAACAGCCCTGCGGATCGCCACGGCCTCTTCCTTCAGCCTGAAAGCATAATCGAACATCATTGCTGCCGAAAGGATAGTGCCTAAAGGATTTGCAATATTCTTTCCGGCAGCCTGAGGGTACGAACCATGGATAGGTTCGAAGACTGAAGTATGAAGACCGATGGAGGCTGATGGCAGTAATCCCAGCGATCCTGTTATAACACTTGCCTCATCAGACAGGATGTCGCCGAACATATTCTCTGTAACAATTACATCAAAGCGTCCAGGGTTCTGTATAAGCTGCATGGCGGCGTTATCAACAAACAGAAAATCCATTTCTACATCAGGGAATTTCTTTGCTGTCTCAGTTGCCGTTTCACGCCAGAGCCTCGATGTGGCAAGAACATTGGCTTTATCGACAACAGTGACTTTCTTTCGTCGCAGCAATGCATACTCACAGGCGAGATGGACAATCCTCTCTATCTCAGATCTACTGTAAACACATGTGTCATAAGCTGTTGTACCATCTTCCGATCTGCCCTGCGGTCTCCCGAAATAAATGCCCCCGGTGAGTTCCCTGATCATAAGAATGTCGACACCGCTGACAATTTCTTTCTTCAGGGGCGATTTACCGGTAAGAGAAGAGAAAGTTGTTACAGGCCTTACATTTGCATAAAGTCCCAGCTCCTTTCGCATGGCAAGAAGCCCTTGTTCCGGACGAACCTTTGCAGCAGGGTTATTGTCATATTTCGGATCACCTATGGCTCCGAACAATACAGCATCAGACGACTTGCAAAGCTCCAGTGTCTCAGCAGGAAGAGGAGAGCCGGTATTGTCAATCGCCGCTGCACCAATTAGTCCCTTTCTGAAATCAAAAGTGTGTCCGTACTTCTTTCCTGCAGCTGATACCACTTTTAAAGCCTGTTCAATTATCTCAGGACCAATCCCGTCGCCCGGGAGTACTGCTATTTTAAAGTTCATTGCCTGTGTTTATTAATAGGTTTCCGTTTATTTTCAGTTCACTGTTTTCTATAATATTAAGCATCTTTTCTGTGGCCTTAATGGCCGATTCGGTCTGGTCAGCATCAAGTCCTTTTGTTTTGAATTCTTTCATTCCGAAGCTCCATGTTATCACTGTTTCGACTAGTGCATCCGTTTTTCCACCGGGAGGGATGGATACTTCATAATCAGTAAGCAGTGGAAGTTCTTTCCCGAGCCTGTCGTAGATTATCCGCAGCGCTCTCATAAATGCATCATACTGACCATCGCCGGATGATGTCTCCTGGTACAGATTGCCGTCAATCTCTATCTGAACACTTGCAAAAGGTTTCAGTCCGAATGACAGCGACAGGGAATAGTTCTTGATGAAGATCTTGTAGTCGGATGTGTCAGAGCCCAGCACATCGGAAATAATGAATGGTAGATCTTCGGTTGTTACGCTCTCTTTTTTATCGCCGAGTTCAATGACCCTCTCGGTTATCTTTTCAATAGAATCGGCACCCAGTGAGAGTCCAAATTCTTCGAGGTTCTTCCTGATTGTAGCCTTACCCGATTGTTTACCCAGGGCATACTTCCTTTTTCTTCCGAAGCGCTCAGGAAGAAGGTTATTAAAGTACAGGTTATCCTTGCTGTCGCCATCGGCATGAACACCGGAAGTCTGGGTAAATACATTCTCACCTATCAGAGGTTTGTTAACAGGAATACGGATACCGCTGAAGGTTTCAACTATCCTGCTGGCCTTTGTGATCTCAAATTCATTCACTCCTGTTTCTGCGCCAAGCTGATCGCGCAGCACACCAATGACACTCGAAAGCGGGGCATTGCCGGCACGTTCACCGAGGCCGTTTATTGTTGTGTGAATGCCCCTGACACCAGCTTTGACGGCTGCGAAAACATTTGCCACAGCAAGATCGTAGTCGTTGTGAGGATGAAAATCAAAGTGCAGCGAAGGATACCTGTCAACCATCTTTTTACAGAAAGAAAATGTCTGGTCGGGATTAAGAATGCCGAGGGTATCAGGAAGCATGAACCTCCCGATCTTTTCATTCTTAAGGGAGTCGATCATAAACAACACATATTCTTCTGAATGGAGCATTCCGTTCGACCAGTCTTCGAAATATATGTTTGTCTCCATATCCATCGATTCAGCCTTCCGGATGATCTCTCGGATATCCTCAATATGCTTCTCAGGTGTTTTACGGAGTTGTTTTTCGAGGTGGCGCAGGGAGCCTTTGCAGAGAAGGTTTATTACTTTTCCCCCTGCTTCATTTATCCATCTCAGCGATATATCGCCGTCGACAAAGCCGAGAACCTCTATCTTCCTGTGAAGGTTATTATGACGTGCCCAGGCTGTTATCTGTTTAATAGCTTCAAACTCTCCTGAAGATACCCTCGCTGAAGCAACCTCTATCCGGTCGACTTTAAGATCTTTCAGCAGAAGCCTTGCTATATGAAGCTTCTCCTGCGGCTTATAAGAGACGCCTTGTGTCTGCTCCCCGTCGCGGAGAGTGGTATCCATTATCTCTATTCTCATCGTTTAAGCGTGTTTCTGAATTCATAGGCGGTAATCATCTCTTTTATTCCAAGCAGATAATCGATATCGTCGAGCCCTTTCATCAGACACTCCTTCTTGTAAGGATTAATTTCAAACCTTATATATTCATCATCAGGGACTATTGAGAATAGCTGTTCATTAAGGTCGATCCTTACTTTTGTTTCAGGATCACGGCTAATTCTTTCCTGGAGCCTGGCAAGATAATCTTCCGGGACGACTACAGGAAGAAGGCCGTTGTTCAGAGCATTATTCCTGAATATGTCGGCAAAGAAGCTTGATACTACCGCCCTGAAGCCATAATCATAGATAGCCCAGACAGCATGTTCACGGCTTGAACCGCAGCCGAAGTTCCTGCCGGCGAC
>JAKLFN010000111.1 GCA_022711195.1 Bacteroidota bacterium | reverse complement strand
AATAAATATCGACCGGTCATTTTATGGTGAAGACCTGATAACTTCAAAACGGATCTGGATAGAAGATACCGGAGTAAAGCCACAAATACTGACAAGCCCGCGCATAGGAATAAACTACGCGGGGGAGGTATGGAAGAATAAACCATGGAGGTTTTTTTGCCTCCCGACCCCCTGAAAGGGGCCTAAAAGGTACTGGAATCAGCCCCATTCAGGGCGATGGGGGGCTGTCAAGTTAAAGTGTTGTTAAATTAAGCGCCTGTAAAGTTCTTATAAATTTTTTTTACGTTCTTTGCTTCTTCATTGTAAAAAACTACACCATGAATTCAGTATGGGCTTCTTATCGCCGCTGGAATAATATTACAGGATGGTTCGTATTTCTGTTGTCGGCAATTGTATATATGATGACTGTTGAGCCAACCGTAAGTTTCTGGGACTGCGGCGAGTTCATTCTTTCGGCATACGGTCTGCAGGTCGGGCACCCTCCGGGAGCACCCCTCTTCCTGATGCTCGGGAGAATTGCCACACTTTTCTCCTTTGGTGATGCATCAAAGGTTGCAATGATGGTAAACATGTTTTCTGCACTATGCAGCGCATTCACCATACTGTTTCTTTTCTGGACGATAACCCATCTTGTCAGAAGGGTCTTTACCCGCACCGCAAACCTTGACGCCAGGCATATTCCTGCAATAATCGGCAGCGGAATCATCGGCTCACTGGCTTATACATTCTCCGACACATTCTGGTTTTCTGCAGTAGAAGGAGAGCTCTATTCTCTTTCGTCGCTTATCCTCGGACTTGTTTTCTGGGCCATGCTGAAATGGGAAGAAGAGGCCGATGATACGCGTTCGGGAAGATGGATTATACTGATTGCTTATATTATGGGGCTGGGCCTGGGTGTTCACCGGCTCAACCTGCTGGTCATCCCGGTGCTGGTTTTTGTATTCTACTTCAGGAAATATGAGGTTACCGGGAAGGGAATACTTTATACCCTGGCGGTTTCACTGCTGCTGCTTGGAACGATGGTGTTCATCGTCATTCCCGGCGTTCCTAAGGTAGCCGGCTGGTTTGAACTCTTTTTCGTTAATGTGGCCGGTCTGCCTTACAACACAGGCCTTTTCATATTTGTGATATCGGTAACTGCCGGACTGGTATTCGGTATCAGGCTGACTCTTAAGAAGAATAAAGTGGTGATGAATTATATTTTCACTTGCTTTACCGTTATCATGATCGGATATTCTTCCTATGCCATGATTATGATCAGGTCATCGGCAAGGCCTCCTATGAACCAGAATAATCCTTCCGATATATTCTCACTGTCATATTATATCAATATGCAGCAGTATGGCAGTTCTCCGAAGTTCAGCGGACCATATTACAGCGCACCGGCTGTTGATGTAAAGAATATTGTCGGAGGCTATAACAAGGTTAACGGGAAATATGAACCTTATTATAAGCCTGATTATATCTATAATGAGAATTTTACAACTATCTTCCCCAGGATGTACAGTCCTGAACCTCAGCATAAGCCATCTTATGAATACTGGGGCCGTGTTAAGGGAAGAAAATATACTGCAACAACCCCTTCGGGCAAGGAGACGATTGTGTGCCCCACTTTCGGGGAAAATCTGAGGTTCTTTTTCCGCTACCAGACTGGATTCATGTATTTCCGCTACTTTATGTGGAACTTCGCCGGGAGGCAGAACGATATCCAGGGAAATGGAAACCAGATACATGGCAACTGGATCAGCGGGATCAAATTCCTTGACGAGATGAGACTCGGCGACCAGGATAACATTCCGGAGGATCTTAAGAAAAACCCTGCAAGGAACACATATTACCTTCTGCCGCTCATCATAGGCATCCTGGGAATGGTGTGGCAGTACAGGAAAGACAGGAACGGCTTCCTGCTGGTTCTGGCTTTCTTCATTATGACAGGTTTCGCTATAATCCTTTATCTTAACCAGTATCCCAACCAGCCTCGTGAACGTGATTATGCATATGCAGGCTCATTTTACGCTTTCGCGATATGGATAGGTATAGGTTTTATGTACCTGTACGACCTGCTCAAAAAAGCTGCAGGCGAAAAGACCTCTGCAGCTGTAACGCTCGTTCTGCTGCTGGCTGCAGGCCCGGTTCTGATGGCTTCACAAAACTGGGACGATCATGACCGGTCGGACCGTTATACAGCACGCGACATTGGTGCAAATTATCTCGAATCATGTGCCCCGAACAGCATACTTTTCACTTATGGCGACAATGACTCTTTCCCGGTATGGTATGTACAGGATGTGGAACGTATCAGGTCAGATGTAAGAGTTGCAAACCTGAGCTATATACAGGCAGGCTGGTATATTGATATGATGAGGCAGAAAGCTTTTGAATCCGATCCGCTGCCAATTTCACTGCCACCAGAGAAATATATTGAGGGTATAAGGGTCCAGATGCCGGTAAACAACACTGTCGATAAGCCGCAAAACATAAAAACCGTGGTCAGGTTTCTCGGTCTCGACGACAGGAAATTTCAGATCGACTTTACAGGAAGGGGCGATTATGTAAATTACCTGCCGACAAACAAACTGCTGATAGATGTTGACTCAACCCTTGTCCTGTCGAACGGAACTGTAAAAGAGTATTTTAAGGACAGGATCGTCTCTCCGATGACATGGGAATATACCGAATCAGATGCATTGAAAGGCGATCTGGCAATTATGGACCTGATAGCCAATAACGACTGGAAACGGCCTGTTTATATTTCAACCACTGTTCCAAGCAGCCAGTACAAGGGACTTGAAAAATACTTTATACAGGAAGGGATGGCCTACAGGATCGTACCTGTAAAAACAGATAATTCCGATCCTGGTGAATACGGAATGATCGACCCATTTACGATGTACGATAACATGATGAACAAATTCAAATGGGGAAATGCCTCTGATCCGTCTGTTTACCTTGATGAAAACAACCGCAGGATGTTCAATAATTTCAGGCGTCTGTTTGGAAACCTGGCCGGTGCCCTGCTTGATGCAGGCGACACGACGAAAGCTGTTGCAGCGCTTCATCGCGGCCTTGAGCTTGTACCGGAAGACAAACTCCCTCATGATTATTTCTCTATTGGTCCCGCAGGGATGCTGATCAGGGCAGGTCAGAAAGAAGAAGGAGAGAAATTGCTTACCAGTATAGTAGGCTATGCCAAAGACCACCTCGAATATGTAGCCAGCCTCAGGGCAAATGAAAGGTTTGATCTTGACACAGAGATAGCGATAAACATGCAGTCGCTGCTGGATATATATTACCTCTCGGATGAACTTAGCCTGCCTGCACTTAAAACACTGGTTGAACCGGTAGTGTCAGATTACTACAGCAAGTTTTATCCGCGAAACAGATAGTATGCGTTTTTACAGGCCTCCTGCACTTGCCCGGTGGCTCTTCCCGGAAGCAGTTTTCCGGATTAAAACCGATGAGAAGAGGCTCTGCCTTACCTTTGATGACGGTCCGCATCCGGATTCGACGCCTCAGCTGCTCGACATCCTTGATTCAGCCGGAATCAAGGCTCTTTTTTTCTGCTCAGGGAAAGCAGCAGAAGATTTTCCGGAACTCATGAATGAGATAATCACCAGGGGCCATTCAGTCGGGAACCATGGTTATTCGCATTTAAACGGCTGGATAACGCCATTGAAACGTTATTGCGAGGATACGGATAAAGCTTCAGCAGTAACTTCGACGGTACTTTTCCGGCCCCCTTATGGAAGGATCGGTTTGCGTCAGTACACCAGGCTGAAACAAAAATACAGGATAATATTCTGGGATCTGATGGTTTACGATTTTGATAGGAGCCTTGGTGCTGAAAGATCTTTGGCAATACTTAATAAGAGAATTAGAAACGGATCTATTATTGTTCTCCATGATACGCCAGATTCAACTTCCAGAACTTTCTTAAAAGATTTCCTTGAAGAATCGCTGGCTAAAGGTTTTATATTCAGCACAATTTTTTAAAAACTGTTAAACCGCAAAGGGAGCAAAGTCCTCCTCCGTTAACACTTCGCCGGAAAAAGCACGCAGAGGCTGCAGAGAATAATAATTCTGATTTCTTTGCATCCTTTTCGTTTTTCCTATTCGTAACGATTAAATTTTGGGTTTTGCATTTCAGTTTGAAGTGTTACATTTGAATAGCAGTTAAAAATAAAAAATGAATATCCTGATACTAGGTTCCGGAGGCAGAGAGCACGCTTTAGCCTGGAAGCTTTCCCAGAGCAAAAAAGTAAAAAGAATATTTATCGCCCCCGGCAATGCCGGCACGCTGGCACACGGCATTAACCTGGAAATTGAGCCGACCGATTTTCGCGCTGTAAGGGAGGCGGTCATCGAACATGATATAAGAATGGTCATTGTCGGGCCGGAAGCTCCCCTGGTGGCCGGTATATCAGATTTCTTTCTTTCCGACAGATCTGTCAGTAATGTGCCGGTAATAGGTCCCGATGCCAGGGCTGCAATGCTCGAGGGAAGCAAGGATTTCGCAAAGGCATTTCTTACCCGGCACAATATTCCAACGGCAGCATACAGAAGCTTTGACAGCGCCACTGCCGATGAAGCATGGGATTTCCTGAAATCGTTGAAGCCTCCCTACGTAATAAAAGCCGATGGTCTTGCGGCAGGCAAGGGTGTAGTTATTCTTGATGATATAAAAGATGCTTTTGCGGAGTTGAAATCGATGCTTGGAGGAAAATTCGGCAATGCAGGCAGCAGGGTAGTTATAGAACAGTTTCTCAGAGGGATTGAGATGTCAGCTTTTATTATTACCGACGGTCATTCATATAAGCTGCTGCCATCGGCCAAGGATTATAAAAGAGCCGGAGCAGGGGATACCGGCCTTAATACCGGCGGAATGGGAGCAGTATCTCCGGTCCCTTTTGCCGGGAAAGAGTTTATGGATAAGGTTGTCACCAGGATTATCGACCCGACCGTAAAAGGCCTTGCCTCCGATGGGATTAAATACAAGGGTTTTATCTTTTTCGGACTCATTAATGTTGAAGGCGATCCTTTTGTTATAGAGTACAATGCGCGTCTGGGCGACCCCGAATCCGAAGTAATTATACCACGGATCAAATCAGATTTCTTCGATCTCCTCGAAGGGGTGGCACAGGGAAACCTTGCAGACAGAGAAATTGAGACTGACGAAAGGTTTGTGACTACTGTAATGCTTGCCTCGGGAGGATACCCGGGCAGTTATGAAAAAAACAAATTAATAAGGGGACTCGACAGTACCAGCGATTGTGTTGTGTTCCATGCCGGTACACGATTGTCAGAAAATGGTGTAGTGACCGCCGGTGGCCGGGTCATGGCTGTCAGTTCATGGGGCTCCGGTATAAATGAAGCCCTTGAGGGATGTTATAAGAACGCAGGTAAAATTTCTTTTGAGAAGATGTTTTTCCGACCTGATATTGGTTTTGACCTGAAATAGTAATGCTAAGGATATTTAAAGGAACAGGCCCGGGAACTATATTGCTTATAGTTATTACTCTTGTTGTGCTATGGCTCAGCGCCTTTACTGATCCTAAGCTTCCACCTCCTGCCATTTATGAAACCCGGCCAATGCCCCTCTATTTCCTGCTTAAAATGCTTATGGGGGAACATGCCCTGCCCGGAGTTTTGTTTTCATTTGCTGTTCTTGGCGTGATGCTGTTACTGATAGTTCATTTCAATACCACGATCTTTTTTATTAATGAAAGAACATTCCTTCCTGCAGTAATATTTCTTTTGTTTACCTCACTCTTTCCCGAATACCAGGTGCTTAATCCTGTTCTCCCGGCTGCTGTGCTTTTTATGCTCGCTTTGATACGTATTATGGATTCCTACAGGAAGCAGGATATTGCATATAATTTTTTTGATGCCGGAATACTTATCGGGACAGCTTCGCTTTTTTATGCGAACATGATATGGCTGGGAATTATTCTGATAATCAGTATTGCCATGATCAGGACAATGATCATAAAAGAGATCTTTCTTGCCCTGGTCGGCCTTATTACTCCTTTCTTGCTGACAGCCGGGATACTTTATGTCGCAGGAAAAGATCCCGTTCTTTTTCTTCATGATATTGGTGAGAACCTGTTCGGTTACTCTGTTGTTTACGATTTTACAAGGGTTACGACGGCTTCAGTAATAATAGCCGCCCTGCTGCTGCTTATTTCTATTGTATTTCTTTTCGGAAGGATGAATACAAAAAAGATTAAAGCCCGAAAGACATTCGGTATCCTTACATGGATTTTAGTTGTCTCCCTTGTACTATATTTTATTCTCCCTTCAGTTTCTGTTGAGATAATATGGATATCGGCTCTCCCTGCAAGCTATCTCATTGCACATTACTTTGTGTTTATAAAGAGGAAGCTGGTTCCCGAGATAATTTTCTCAGTTTTTTTTCTGTCGGTTGCTGTAATACAGATTTTTTTCCTGGCAGGAATAACTATTTGACCATCGAAACGACACCTACGCCTGATCCCTGCTGACCGTCCTTGAAATCGTAATTAAGCTGATAGATTCCGCTTCTGTTGCAGGTAAATTCTATCGACTTATATGTTTTTCCTGTTTTTGAGTCGAATGATGAAAGCACAACCTGGTTTGCATCGTTCTTAAGTGTAAGAATAAGTTCTCCGGGTGAATCGTCGGCTGTGCACATTGAGAATTTGTATTTTGTATTTTTCCAGAGCGACATCTGAGTTTTGTACCTCATTTCCCCTGCCGATGGGGCTTTGGAAAGCTGTATCCGGAAGTCTTTAAGGTATTTAGCATCAGCGCCGGTATTCATCACACATTTGCTAACGAGTGGATCAGAGGATTGCCCGGTTAAGA
>JAKLFN010000110.1 GCA_022711195.1 Bacteroidota bacterium | reverse complement strand
ATAGGTACTGCATTTGAATATACCCGGCGTGCAGGAGAATCGTCTCTGAAATACGGAAACAGGGAAAAGGCTGATGAGATAAATAACAAGCTTAACGGTTACTACTCACGCTATATGTCATTTGTCGACCCTGCATCGAGATAATTACCTCAGCCGGCCATCGTAGCCGTAGGCTCGTGTTTGAGGTACTTCTCGATCAGAAAGAAGATCTTTTCAGGGTATATTGGCTTAAGAACATATTCGTTGCAGCCAGCAAGATAGGCTTCTGTCTTGCTTTGTTCCGATGAATACGCGGTGAGCATCAGTACGGGAACATTCCTGTGTTCCTTTCTGAAGATCCGGAGACATTCAATTCCGTTTATCAGCGGGATTAAAAAGTCCATGAAAACAAGGTCTATCCTGTCATGTTCCTGGCTGATATGATCAACAAATTCCTTCCCGTTACGGAAGATATTCACTTCTGCACCTGAGCTTTTAAGGAGTGTTTCGTAATAACGTATTGACGGGATATCGTCCTCAACAATTGTGATCTTTTTCCCCTCTAGTTGTAAATCGCTGATATTCAAGGTTGTAGGGAGTCTGGTTTTAATTTGTATAAAATTACAATATGTAAGCCGGATTAGTTTTTGATAATACCGCAGTTATTAACATTTTATCAACAAAAAACTGTGTGTAAATTTTGTGATATTTGTATTCTTAAAGAAAAAGAACCATTTTCGTATAACAAAAACTCCGGGGAATGAACGGTAAAATCAGATTTTTAAGAAGAAATTTTTTTATTGCTGTACTGCTTTCACTGTCTGTCGGCGCAAAGAGTCAGGACGGATTTGACAATTCTTCGCGCGCGCTGTACATATATGATCTTGTCGCCCGATATGTCAACTTCGGGCCCGGTTTCGCCGATTCATCGACATTCAGAATAGGAATGATGCTTGGCGACTATGAGCTTCTTTATGAACTTGGAAACCTGGCAAAGACCCGGCCCCGGATACAGGACAAGCCTGTACAGATAAGCGGGTACAAAAAACTCGAGAGCCTCACTCATACACAGGTCCTTTATGTTCATAAATCGGCAGGTTTCGACCTTCAGAAGATCAGAGAAAAAATTGGAGGACAGCAGACACTCCTGATCACCGAAGGGTATGAATTCAGGGAATCGATGATAAATTTTATCGTGATAAACGGTGTGCCCCGGTATGAAATAAATGAAGAATATATCAAAAAAGAGGGAATGAGCGTCCCCCAGACTTTCCTCTTCACGGCAGTAAAAACGAAAGAGGATTGGGAAAAGCTTTTCCAGGTTACCGACGCAGATCTTCAGGTGCAGAAAGAGACTGTAAGAGTGCAGCAGGAGGAAATCGAGATCCAGAAAAAGGAGATACTGCGCCAGAAAGCGCTTCTTGACAGCCTCGACCGGCAGATCGCAGAAAAAGAAAAAACACTCCAGGAAAAACAAAGGGTCCTGGCCCTTCAGCTTGGCCGTATAAACACTCAGCAGCGTGAAATATCATCACAGCGACAGGTAATTATTACCCAGCAGCAGGAGGTCAGGGTACAGCAGGATACTCTTCTGAAGCAGAAGGAGAAGATAACGGGGCAGATCGCAATGATCGATGAACAGCTTGCACGCATTGGCCAGCAGGAAGAGAAAATCAAAGTCCAGCTTGCAACACTTGAGAAACAAAAACTGATAATATGGTTTGTGATTATCGCACTCGCCCTGGTCAGCTTCCTTGGGTATTATATATATCGTGGCTACAGGATAAAGAAAGAAGCCAATATAAGGCTCGAGGAAAAGAACAGGACCATTTCGATGCAGAAGGACGAAATTGAGCAGCAGCGTGATCTTGCTGCCGCACAGCGCGACCAGATAGCATACCAGAAGAAGCATATCACCGACAGCATAATGTATGCAAAGCGTATCCAGACGGCACTCATCCCCTCCATGGAGCTCTTCAGCGACAAGCTTGAACATTTTGTCCTCTATAAACCCCTGGCAATTGTGAGCGGAGATTTTTACTGGGTGAGCAATCCGGAGGGAAAACAGGTGATAATTGCTGCCGACTGTACCGGTCACGGTGTGCCTGGCGCTTTTATGAGCATGCTGGGTGTAACTCTGCTGAATGAGATTGTGAATAACAAACAGATACTGATGCCCGACCAGATTATCGAGAACCTCAGGCAGGGTGTCATAAGGTCACTTAACCAGGTTGCCGATGAGGATTCAGTGAAAGACGGAATGGATATTTCGGTCTGTGTCGTTGACTTTAAAGAGAATACCCTGTTGTGGGCCGGGGCAAATAATCCGCTTTATCTTGTAAGAGGCAATGAACTTATCCACTACAGGGCCGATAAGATGCCTGCATCAATACATTACAGGATGCAGCCTTTTAATCTTCACAGGATTGCATTGCAGAAGGGGGATGCCTTCTATATCTTTTCCGATGGTTTTGCAGATCAGTTTGGAGGTCCGGCACAGAAAAAATTCCTGTCAGCCCAGCTGAAGGAAACCCTGGTTGCCATGGCGGATGTTCCCATGCTGGAACAGGCCGAGCGGCTGAATAAAATATTTGAAGAGTGGAGAGGCGATTCTCCACAGGTCGACGATGTAACTATTATTGGTGTAAGATACTAGTTACACTCCAGTGTTGTCACAGATCCTGTAACAGGGTCCGTAACTGTAGGATTGGCAGCTTTGAAGGCGATCAGCGTGGCTCCGCAATATTCTGCTTCAACACCACTGTCGGTAACTGCGCCCGAACTGTTTTTTGTAACTATTCTGCATGTTTCGCAATCGCTCAGCGCTTCACAGGCAGAGAAGCCTAACGCAATAAACAGAAAAAGCAGACCGGCAAGGATTTTTCTTTTCATAAGGTAAGTTTTCAGTTCAAAGGTATCATTTTTTATATCAGTTGCACTCCCAGGTTGTCCGGGTGTTACCGTCAACATAATCAGCCATTGCCTCAATAGCCAGCAGGGATGCTCCGCAATACTCTGCAGGATCAGTATCATGATCCCATAAATTATCCACATACGTCACCTGCCGGCAGGTCTTGCAGTCGTTGAGCATCTCACACGAGGTAAATCCTGCGGCTATGAATATTACCGCCAGGACTGATATTATTTTTGTTTTCATCGGATTATTTTTTTCAAAATTATAAAACTCCCCGGTTTTTAAGAGCGTATTATTTTGCAAAAGGTTGCTTTTATGTTTTTTTTGTTTAACCGATGCATCAATTCATTAAATTGCAAGTCATTTGATCGGAATGAAATTAATAAACTAAAACCAGATAGTCATGGAAGAAGCAGTAAAAATGAAGAAGCATGTAACAATTGTTGCAGTGATACATATTGCTTTCTCGATATTCGGATTGCTGATAGCCTTATTTGCCTATTTCGGGCTTGATTTCGCCAGGAGCTTTATTCCGCAGGATGAGATTCCGGCAGCAGTCATGAAATTCGTTTCCCTGCTCTTTACAGTGGTTCCCATTATCATCGGCTTTTCAGCCCTCTTCGGACTTATAGGCGGAATCGGCCTTTTATCGCAGCAGGGATGGGCCCGCTATATAATAATTATTGTCGCAGCCCTTGGAATGCTTAATATTCCAATAGGAACCCTCGCAGGTGTCTATTCGTTATGGGTGCTTCTGCAGGAAGAAACGATAAAACTCTTTGAACGGAAGTAAGATCATATTTTCAAACAGGGACCTTTTATTTTTCTTATCATTGCCATCAATTTCATAATGTCTATTTTTATGAAAAATCAAACAAGATGGCTGACGACAATAAGATAATCTTTTCGATGTATCGTGTGGGGAAGGTGTATCCTCCACACCGCCAGGTGCTTAAGGATATTTCACTCTCTTTTTTCCTGGGTGCAAAAATTGGAATCATAGGATTGAACGGATCCGGGAAATCGACTCTGATGAAAATAATTGCAGGCAGGGAAAAGGAGTATCAGGGAGAAGTGACCTTTTTACCGGGCTATACCGTCGGACATCTTCCCCAGGATCCTCTTCTCGACGATACGAGAACAGTAAAGGAGATTGTTGAGGAGGGTGTTCAGGAAGTGATAGAGATCATAAAGGAATATGAGAAGATAAATGCATGCTTCGGAGAGCCGGAGGTTTATGAAAATCCCGACAAGATGCAGCAACTGATGGACAGGCAGGCTGTCCTTCAGGAAAAGATCGATTATCACGACGGCTGGAATATCGATCACAAGCTCGAAAGAGCAATGGATGCACTTCGCTGTCCCGAGAGCACGGCAAAAGTAAATGTCCTGTCGGGAGGTGAAAGAAGACGCGTTGCCCTGTGCCGCCTTCTTCTTCAGCAGCCCGATGTTTTGCTTCTCGATGAGCCCACAAACCACCTCGATGCCGAGTCGGTTCAATGGCTTGAGACTACACTCAAGCAGTATCACGGAACAGTGATATGCATAACCCACGACAGGTATTTCCTCGACAATGTGGCCGGCTGGATACTGGAGCTCGACAGGGGTGAAGGGATCCCCTGGAAAGGAAACTACTCCTCATGGCTTGAGCAGAAGGCAAAGCGACTTGAAGCAGAAGAAAAAGGAAATATAAAGAGGAAAAAGATACTTGAACGTGAGCTTGAATGGGTCAGGATGTCGCCCAAGGCCCGCCATGCAAAATCGAAAGCACGCCTGGGAGCCTATGAAAACCTGCTTAACCAGGACGTAAAGCAGAAAGAGGAAAAGCTCGAGATCTTTATCCCCAACGGCCCCAGGCTCGGAGATAAAGTCATCAAAGCATCAGGTGTTGCAAAATCGTATGGTGAGAAACTGCTCTTCGAAGATCTTGACTTCAACCTTCCTCCCAACGGCATCGTAGGTGTCATAGGGGCTAACGGAGCAGGGAAGACAACACTCTTCAGGATGATAATGAAACAGGAAGAAGCGACAAAGGGAAAGTTCGAGACCGGAGAAACAGTTATGCTGGGATATGTCGACCAGGCACACACCGACATCGATCCCGAAAAAACCGTTTTTGAAGTGATATCAGGCGGACAGCAGGATATCATGGTCGGGAACAGGCTCGTAAATGCCAGAGCTTATGTTGCACGTTTTAATTTTACCGGAGCCGACCAGGAGAAGAAATGCCGTATGCTGTCGGGCGGGGAAAGGAACCGGCTTCACCTGGCGCTGACTCTCAAATCAGGAGCCAATGTACTCCTTCTCGACGAACCAACAAACGACATCGACGTAAATACCCTCCGTGCACTCGAGGAGGGACTTGAGAATTTTGCAGGCTGTGCCGTCATTATTTCTCACGACAGATGGTTCCTCGACAGGGTAACGACACATATGCTTGCCTTTGAAGGCGACTCGAAAGTGGTTTGGTTCGAAGGCAACTATTCCGACTATGAGGAAAACTATAAGAAGAGAGTTGCCGACACAACGCCGGTGAGAATAAAGTATAAGAAACTGGTTTAGCGGCGCAGCGGTGCAATGGTGCAACGATGTAACGGCGCAATGGTGCAACGGTGCAACGGTGCAATGGTGCAATGGTGCAATGGTGCAATGGTACAATGGTGCAACGGTGCAGGGGTGTAATAGTTATTGACCCGGAGTACGTTGCCCTGAAAGGGCTTAAGATGAATAACCCCCGATGCAATCGGGGGCAAGAGCTGAATATAGTACTTTAAGCCCTGAAGGGGCGTAATAAATCGGTATCGCAGTGACCGTAGTGTTAAGAACGATATGTAACAAAAATATTCGAGTATAAAATGAGAGACTTCAGACCAAGGACAACAGCAGCCATCGTGATGATGGTTATTACAATGCTCACAGCGTCAGCACAGATAGGGAAACGGTTTCCGTCAGAGAGAAAAGTCGTTAAGGACCCGGTGACAGGTGCCGAATTGATATTTCTTACCAGCACCTCCGGGGGCGATTCAAAGATATACCAGACACATAACCAGTGGACCTCGGACGGGAACTGGGTGATCTTCCGTTCAAACAGGGCAAGGGGAGAAGCTATGGCAGTAAATGAAAAGACAGGCGATATTGTTCAGGTAAGCGAGGGCGGATATACAGGTATGTTGAACGTAGCCCGCAAGTCGATGAAGCTCTATTTTATGAGAGACACAACGACACGCAGACGTTTTGTACCGCCACAGGGTGCGCCTGCCGGTCAGCAGCCTGCAGCACAACCTCCCCAGGCCGCACAGCAAAACAGGCCGCAAGGAACATTTCCAAGGGTAAACCCGGCCATACAGGTCGTAGAGGTTGACCTTGAAAAACTCTTTGCCGACAGCGAATCAGGCAAACTGAAAACAGCTGCCGATTACCAGAAAGTGCTCGGATATACACCTCCCGAAATGGGTGCAGGCGGCGACATGGCCCTCGATGCCAATGAAGATTTTGTTTATTTCAGGATAGGCAGGGATGCTGCACAGAAAAACCTCCCGGAGGGTACAAAGATAGAAGCGAATTTTGGTGCCAGGAACATGGGCGCCGGACCCTCAGGGATCGGGAAAATGGACCTGAAGACAGGTAAGTGCGAGATCGTGGTGGCAGTACCCTTCCAGGTGGGCCATATCCAGACCAACCCATGGGTTCCGGGCGAGATAGTCTTCTGCTGGGAAACAGGAGGGAAGGCCCCACAAAGAACATGGACGGTGATGGCCGACGGTACAGGGCTGCGGCCACTCTATCCCGAAGCCGACTTTGAATGGGTGACACATGAGGCTGTAATCACAAAAGATGAAGTCGCAATAGCCATTATGGGACACCGCAAATCCGGGATTCCAGATATTCCTGCCGACCCGAAGAACCCGGGACAGGAAGCTGGCTGGGGCCCTTCGGGAACACGCGAGCATCCTACAGGTCTCGGTATTGTAAACCTGAGGAC
>JAKLFN010000011.1 GCA_022711195.1 Bacteroidota bacterium | reverse complement strand
GTATAAACCTGTTCGTTGAAGTCACAATGTGCCGACATCCCGGCAAACTCTACGGCTCTTTTCAGGCCTATCTCTCCCCATATCCCCCTGACTCTCGGATTTCTTAAAGCATTTACAAGCGCACCGGTCTCTTTCTGCAGCGATGCATGTGTTCCCTGGATACTTGTCAGCATTTGCGTAACCTGTCCGAATGTCTCTTTTGATCCCTGTTCCAGCTCTTCGATTCTCTTTTTATAACTGTCGATCGATTCCTTTACAGGTTTCAGCATTTCTTCAATTGCCGACTTTCGCTGATCGAGATTTCCTTCCGACTCTTTTACTTTTGTCTCAAGCTGTGATTTTGCAAGTTCAAGAAATTGCTTATTGTTCTGTATCAATGCATCTGAAGCAGCCGACTTAAAAGTGTCGAGCATGGCTTTTCTGACTTCCTCAAGGCTCCTGGCCTGTGATTCAACCTTCTCCTGCAGGACAACATTCTGATTTCTCAGTGAACCAATCTCCTCCTGCCTAGCAAGAAGAACTGCATTATGCCTGTTCATCATGACCGACCTGACGATCAGCCATGTTATTATGAAGGTGATAATGACGGACAATACTATAAACAGAACTATTTGCATACCCGATAGACAGAAATGTAATTTACCAAATTTATAAGTTTTAATTTAAACATTCCGAATAGGTGATATCAATAATGTTATGAAATATCTATTTTGTAAATTTGAATTAAATAATTACAACTCTATCTTCCCAAATCCTATGAAAAATTTAATGCTATTGACACTCCTGGCGCTTTTCATGACTGCCTGTACTTCAGAAAGTAAAAAAAGCGAATCAGCAGGTGCCGTAATGATACCTGAAACAGCAATTACTGCTTCTTCAGGCGAAGTGATGTCATTGTATCCTGAGGCTGATGCCGCGCTACTTGAAAAAGGAATAAGACATGCTGCCTCACTCTGGCGGGAAGAGGACGGCACCATTGAAGAATTTGCGGAGTTCGTTAAGGCAAACTACATTGCCGATCCTGCAAAAAGAAAAGTGGTTTTCAGGAAAATATCTGATTACTTCGAATCGCTATACGGCAACTTAAATGAGATATCCATGGATCTGAAAAAGATCCTCGATGAGGATGCCGGTGAGATCGATGAGATCGACAGGATGTTCGGGATATATTCACCGGGGGCACACCTCCAGGATGATCTGTACGGAAACAAGATCGCATTCGTTGTAGCGCTTAATTTCCCTTATTATACACTGGCCGAGAAAGAAAAGCTCGGTCCGTCGTGGAGCCGGGAGGAATGGGCCATGGCACGAATGGGCGACATTTTCGTAAACCGCATTCCCGCAGAAGCAGAACAAAAGTTCGAAGCGGCCCTCGGCGATGCCGAAATGTATATTGCCGAATATAACATTATGATGGGCCACCTTCTCACCGAAGACGGCAGAAGGCTCTTCCCTCCCGATATGGTGCTTCTGTCACACTGGAACCTGAGGGATGAACTTAAAGCCTGTTATGCCGATAAGCAGAATGGAACGGAAAAGCAGGAAATGATAGCAAAAGTAATGGAACGCATTATAAACCAGGATATTCCAAAAGCTGTCATTAATAATCCTGATTATGACTGGTCGCCCTGGTCGAATAAAGTCACAAAAGAAGGCACTCCTGCCGACGCATCGTCTGAATCAGACAGACGCTACCAGCTGATAATTAACATCTTCAAAGCTCACCAGGAGATAGATAAATTTTGCCCCGGGATGAATAGTGCAATCCTGAGAAGGTTTTCATGGGAAATGGAAATAGCGCAGCCTGAGGTGGAACAGTTGTTCGATACATATATGCGATCTCCACAGCTGAAGCAGATTGCATCGTTGATAAGCAAGCGCCTGGGCCGCGACCTTCGTCCTTATGATATCTGGTATGATGGTTTCAAATCGCGCAGCAATATTCCTGAGGAGCTTCTGACGGCAAAGACCTCGGCTCTCTATCCCGATCCTTCTGCCTTCAAGGCAGGCCTTCCCGGCATAATGGTCAGGCTCGGATGGACTCCTGAGAGGGCTGAATATATTACCTCAAAGATCGTTGTCGATCCGGCACGTGGTTCAGGACATGCTGCCGGGGCTGCCATGAAAGGCGCTGTTTCACACCTTCGCACCAGGATATCAGATAAAGGGATGGATTACAAAGGCTATAACATTGCCGTTCATGAGTTCGGGCATAATGTAGAGCAGACCATCTCGATGTACGATGTGGACTACTATATGATGAACGGAGTGCCTAACACAGCATGCACCGAAGCAATGGCATACGTCTTTCAGAGCCGCGACCTTGCCCTCCTTGGCATTAAAGACGATAATCCTGAAAAAATGAAGATGGAAACCCTCGACGCAGCATGGGCACTTATGGAGATCATGGGTGTCGGCATGGTAGAGATGAGGGTCTGGAAATGGCTTTATGAGAACCCACAGGCTACAGCAGCCCAGCTTAAGGAAAAGATGACAGGAACAGCAGTGGAAGTATGGAACGAATATTTCGCACCGGTCATCGGTATAAAAGACACTCCCCTTCTTGCCATCTATTCGCATATGGTAAACACACCATTGTACCTTCCAAACTATTCTTACGGACATATTATTGATTTCCAGGTTGAAGGCTACCTTATGGGCAAGAACCTCACCGGGGAACTTGACAGGATATTTAAACAGGGAAGATTGACTCCTCAGCAATGGATGATGGGTGCCGTGGGCTCAAGGATCTCAACACAACCGATGCTGGAAGCAGTGGAGGAAGCATTGAAATAGGTGCTGGGTGCTGGGTGCTGGGTGCTGGGTATTACAGCAAGTAACACCAAGGACCTAGGACCCAGGACCCAGAACCTAGGACCTAAGACCCAGGACCTAAGACCCAGGACCCAGGACCCAGAACCAAGGACCCAGAACCAACATAAAAAACAAATAATTCAATCATATGAAAATCAAACTAAGCGATCACCCGACTTTCAACAAGGATTGGAACAAAGAAAAGATCAGGGAGAAAACCGAAAAGATACTGCAGCGCATCGGTGAACTTCAATATAAGATGTATGCGCAGAATAAATACAGTCTTCTCATAATTTTCCAGGGCATGGATGCTTCTGGTAAAGACGGCCTGACGAAAGGACTCTTAAATTATTGCAATCCTGTAACTTTCAATACTTACAGCTTTAAGAAACCTACTGCCGAAGAATATGCACATGACTTTCTCTGGCGGGTCCACAAAATGACTCCCGGCAAGGGAGGTACAATGGTCTTCATCAGATCGCACTATGAAGATATCCTGGTCCCGACAGTAGAAAAATTCATTGCTCCTGAAATTATTGCACGCCGCTATCAGATCATCAATGAATTCGAACAGGCTCTCGGACAGAACGATACAAAAGTGCTTAAGTTCTTTCTTCATGTCTCCCCGGAGGCACAGAAAGAGAGACTTATGGAAAGGATTGAAGTGAAGGAGAAGCACTGGAAACATAAGGACGGAGACTGGGACACGCGTGAAAAGTTCGATCAATACACTACCGTTTATGAAAAGATCCTGAACACTTGTAACGAAGTTCCATGGCATATTATTCCTTCCGACAAGAACTGGCAGAAGCTCTATGCTGTGTCGGTGGAAGTATTAAAGGTGCTGGAGATGATGGACCTGAAATGGCCTGAACTGGTAAGTGAGAAATTCAAAACAAAAACCCCATCAAAATAATATTAACCGCAGATCCTAAATAATAATAAATCATCTTATGAAAAAATCAATTTCAGTAATTGCCGCTTCAATTCTGTTTCTCCTGGTGCCGGTATTGCTTTCAGGACAAAAGGCTCTCTTCGACGGTACATGGAACCTCGATACGTCGCGGGTGCCTGTAACAGGGAGCTTCCCCGTCCTGAATAAAATAAAAATAAGCCTCAGGGGCGACAGCCTGCTTACAGAAAGATTCTATAGCACAGGTGACGGGCAGATATATCCGATTACCGAAAACCTTACCCTTGACGGGAAAGGCTACTCTGCTACTGTTTATGATATGGAAAGGAAAACAAAAGCCTCATGGAAGGAAAAGGGTGTTACAATAATCCATGAAGCAACAACAACTGCATATGGAGCTTATGGCCCGGTAGATTATAAATCGACAGAGACCTGGAAGGTTGACAGTAAAGGCAACATATTGACTATCAGTTTTGTGAACATTCTCAGGGAGACAGAATCAACAGGCATATTTATTTTTAACAAGGCCACAGGCACAAACTGAACCTGAATAGAGCAAGCTTGTGTTGTCTGTGGAGGCTCCAACTTCCCCGGGGTTGTAAAAGTCGTAAGGCTGGGCAGAAAGAATTGTATAATTGTGCATTGATATGACGGATAAGAGACTAATACTGATCTTACTACTTGCTATTGTTTGTGCATCCTGCAAAAGGGAGTACGTTGTGAATGTGGGAGAAAGAATTCATCACGACGATTTTGAGTACACCGTTAATGGATTAATAATCTCAAGGTTCCTGAGAGATGGCCGGGACACTCTTTATGCAAAGGGGATGTTTTATATTGTTAAGTTCAGGGTCGAAAACAATGCAAAGCGCGTCAGCCATGAATGGGACAACACAATAGGATATATTGTCGATGAACATGCCAGGATTTTCCAGAACGATCCGGAGATACAGAGGTTCCTTGAAAAGTCAAGACCTTTCGGGTTAAAAGATAAATATATTACACCTGCCGGCTCAGCCGATTCGACATACCTGGCTTTCGATCTCCCTTTCAATATGACAATGCCCTATCTGAAAGTCAATGGAGAGCTCCTGATGAGCGATATCTTCGACGGAGCCTTGTTTCGACGGGTAAGAGTGAAATTATATTGAAGGCGTCGGGCATCTGGCGTCGGGCGTCAGGCGTCAGGCATCAGGCGTCAGGCGTCGGGCATCTGGCGTTACACCGTTGTACTTTCTCTCCGTTATACCGTTGAGCCTTTGTGCCGTTGAGCCTTTAAGCCATCAAAAGTATCAGCAGCTGTGCCACAAAGATCCTCAGGAACATAACCAGCGGATATACAGTGGCGTAAGCTATCGCAGGAGCTTCATTCTGAGCTATGCCGTTTGCAAAAGCCAGCGCCGGAGGGTCAGTCATGCTGCCTGCCAGTAGTCCGCATACTTCGAGATAATTCCTTTTTAGCGCCAGCCTGGCTATGAACCCTGTAAGCAGTAATGGAAGAAGTGTAATTATTACACCATAACCCATCCAGTGAAATCCGTCGCCCGAGGCCAGGGCAGGAACAAATTTCTCGCCGGAGGCGATACCCACGCTGGCCAGGAAAAGGACAATACCAGTTTCCCTGAGCATAAGGTTTGCTGAAGGTGTTGTGTATGAAACAAGGTGAAGCTTGTAACCATACCTGCTCAGCAGAATGGCAACAATGAGTGGTCCTCCGGCGAGCCCAAGCTTAAGGGGATGTACCACCCCGGGGATACTGATAGGAATGCTTCCCAGTATAACACCGACCAGTATCCCGAGAAAAATTGGAATTATATTCGGTTCATCGAGTCGTTTTATTGAGTTGCCAAGTTCCTCAGTGACCTTTGCCAGGGAACCTTCATCACCGACAACAGTAAGCTTATCACCCATCTGAAGCCTGAGATCAGAAGAAGCAACAAGCTCGATGCCCGACCTGTAAACCCTGGTTATATTAATATTGTATCTGGTGCGAAGCCTCAGTGACCTCAGCTTCTTCCCGAAAACATCCTTATTGGAGACCAGCACCCTGCGAGAGACAAGGCTGCCTGACTTCCCTGCAATATCCATATTGCTTAAAGTACCTATCTTTTCTGTTATTGCCTCAACATTCCCTTTCCTTGTTACTACCAGTAAAATATCATTCTCATGAACGACCGTCTCCGAAGCTGCCGCCTCAAGCGTTCCGTTATGATATACCCTTGATACCACTATCCCTACTCCAAGCGAGCGTGATATCTCGCCGATGCTCTTCCCAAAATATTCAGGATTCTTAACCTGGAGGCTGATGCGTTCCGGCATTGTATCGGCAGGGTGCATGTCACTGTCGTACCTGGCAAGCTCATCCTTCACTTTTATCGACAGAGACTTCCTGATAATGAGCATGGTAAGGATTATTCCCAACACACCGAACGGATAGGCTACTGCATAACCAAGACCTATCTGCGGCACTCCCGGGCCTTCGGAAACCTGTAAAAGAGCCTGCTGTGCAGCTCCCAGGCCGGGCGTATTGGTGACTGCTCCCGACATAATTCCGACCATCATGGGCATCGATGTGCCTGTAATAAAATGAAGAGCCACTGCTGTACATGCACCCAGAACTACTACCATCATAGCCAGCAGGTTAAGCGTGATGCCTCCTTTCCTGAACGACGAGAAGAATCCTGGCCCCACCTGCAAGCCGATCGAGAATACAAAGAGTATGAGACCAAAATCACGGATGAACTCTATTACATGAGTGTTTGCCCTGAAGCCAAAATGCCCCACCGCTATCCCCGCAAAAAGGACAAAAGCTATTCCCAGTGATATCCCGAAGATCTTAATTTTCCCGAGAAACACTCCCGCAGCGATCACAACACAATAAATAAGTATGGTATGTGCAACAGATTCGCTGAAAAGGAGTTCTCTAAACCATTCCATAAGGATTGTTTTAAAACAAAAGTAGGAAAATTTATGACTGGAGGGATTCTTGATTGAGGAAGTGCCGGCGGGATATATTAAAGAAAATTTTCCTATATTTAAACTATCATCAAATCACCGGATTATGATAGAGGAGGCAGGCTCACACGAATATTCAATAAACCAGGATGATTTCAATAAATTCGTTTCAACCTTGAAGAACGAGGATAAGGATGAGATAGACAAAATTATTACCAGGTACAGGAACTATGAGCCAGCAATGGCAGAAGCAGCTCTGCATGTGGCAGTCGATAAGGGCATGTTGCGTTACGATATTAAAGAGAACCTTCAGAAACAGATCAGGTATAACTTTTCGAAAAAAGCGAGTGCTGCCAAACAGTCGAACTGGGAAGCAGCGAACGCCTTCAAAGGATATGTCAGCAGTTATACCGACGATGAAATTTACAGTCTCATAGAAGATCCTGCCGATATAGTAATTGATGTTTACCATGCTGTGCTTGCTGTTGCAAAAGAAAGAGAGCTGTTAACTGCCGAGGAGTCTGAACGCTCATATAAAGACGCACTTGATACGGCAGGTAACGATGAAGACCTGTTCAGGGATGTACTGACTTTCAGGCGTGAGTTATATGGTTCGGGAAATATCCGGTTCGAGAAAAAAGAGGATGAAACGGACATAATCCCACGTACCTCAAAGTTCTCCCCTGGAAGATACCTCCTTTCACGTTTCTCACTACTGATGATTGTGATCGGGGGAGTTACTATTTTTACCTATTTTAAGGAAAATCCGGAATCATCGGGCGTTTCTGAGGCAGTTCCGGTTATCGGATTGGTTGCACTTATAATAGGACTCATTTCCGGATGGTTCTGGATAAAATCACTAAAAAATAAGAACCTTGAATAGCAGGCTCATGTTAAATCAAAAGCAGTCTGCTTTGAAATATTAAAATTATAACGACATTTAATCCTCAATTTAAAAACATGTTTATGTTGTACAAACGCCGCGATTTCATAAAGATCAGCGGGATAACCGCAGCAGGCTCACTGATTGTGCCGTCGCTGCTTCAATCCTGCAAGGGAACAGCACTATCAGGAGGTGTGAGCACATACCTTGAACACTTTGAGGTAACACCGGAGCTTCTGAAAAAAGTGATATTGACAGCCATGTCGAAAGGCGGAGATTATGCCGATCTCTACTTCGAGCATACGATAAATAACTACAGCAACCTCGAAGACGGGAAGGTCAACCAGGCCTCATCAAATATAGCTTATGGCGTTGGTATAAGGGTTCTAAAGGGCGACCAGACCGGTTATGCCTTTACAGAAATCATTACCCCCGAGGCTATGCTCAAAGCTGCCGGCACTGCAGCCAGTATAGCAAACGATACAGGGAAGAGCGTAACGGAAAATATTACCGAGTTTACATCTCCTAACCTCTACCCTGTGGTCACCACATGGGAAGATACATCCGTCAGGGAAAAGATTCCATTCCTCGAACGGCTGAATGAAAAGATCTTCGCCCTCGACGGTAAAGTAACCAAGGTAAATGCCTCCATAGGCGACACTACCTCTTATATAATGTTCTATAACTCCGAAGGTCTGCTCGCCTGCGATTACAGGCCTCTTGTATATATCTCAGGGACAAGCGTAATGGAAAAGGATGGTCGTACCGAAAATGCCAGCGTGTCGCGTTCGGCTCGCAAAGGAGCTGAATTCCTTACCAATGAGCTCGTCGATAATATGGCCCAGGACGTTGTTGCCAAAACAAACCTTCAGTTCCTGGCAGGGAAACCAAAGGCAGGCGAAATGGAGGTAGTAATGAGCGCCGGGGAATCAGGCATCCTCCTGCATGAGGCAATAGGACATGCATTTGAAGCTGACTTCAACAGGAAAAAGACATCCATTTTCTCAGATAAGCTGAACAAGAAAGTTGCTGAAGACTTTATCACCATAGTTGATGACGGGACTCTTCCCTCCGACCGCGGCTCTTTAAACTTCGACGACGAAGGCAATGCAACCGAAAATACGGTAATCGTCCGGAATGGTATACTGTCGAGTTACCTGCACGACCGTATCAGCGCTGCCTATTATAATGTGAAACCTACAGGCAACGGCCGCAGGCAGAGCTTCAGATTCATGCCTGTGCCCAGGATGAGATCGACGAGAATGGAAAACGGACCACACAAAAAAGAGGAGATCATTGCAAGCGTCAGGAATGGAGTATATGTCGATAACTTCAGCAACGGACAGGTAAATATAGGTGCCGGCGATTTTACCTTCTTCGTTAAAGCCGGATATCTGATCGAAAACGGAAAACTGACTATGCCGATAAAAGATATAAATATTATCGGTAACGGACCACAAGCCCTGGCCGATATCGTTATGGCAGGCGACGATGCAAAACTTGCCGACGGAACATGGACCTGCGGAAAAGCAGGCCAGAGCGTACCAGTCACACTGGGCCTTCCGACAGTGAAAGTCAGAAAGCTTGTCGTTGGCGGTGTAAATGCATAAAAACTTAAAAGAAAACAAGTTATGAATACACAGGAAAAATATAATCTTGCCAAGACCGTTATCGACCATGCACTGAAGAGCGGCGCCCAGCAGGTATCAGTATCTATCGACGAGAGCCGCAGCAGCGAAATAGAAATACGCGACCAGAAAATCGATAAGCTGGCAGAATCGAACAGAAACAGCCTTAGCGTAAACCTCTACGTCGATAAGAAATACTCATCCAACTCGACAAACAGAATGAATAAGGAAGAGATACTCAGGTTTGTCGATGAGACAATAAATGCAACACGCTTCCTCGCCGAAGATGAATACCGTATGCTTCCCGATCCTGCTCTTTATTATAAAGGAGGCGGTGAAGAGCTCAAAATGATTGATAAAAACATTGAAACACTCGATGCCGGGACCAAAATAAATCTTGCAAGGACTGTCCACGATGAGGTCTTCAACAAGGACGAAAGGATCATCTCCGTAAGTGCAAATTATTCCGACAGCCTCTCCAGCAGGGTGCTGGTGACAAGCAATGGCTTCAGTGGCGAATTTGGCAGGACTGGCTTTAACCTTTCAGCATCGGTATCAGCAAAGGCCGATACCGGAAGACCATCGGATTACTGGTATGAATCGTCTCTCTTCCTCGACAGGATGAAAAAAGAGGGTATCGGCAAAAAAGCCCTCGACAGGACACTCCGGAAAATAGGTCCCAGGAAGATCAGTTCGGGGAAATACCCGATGCTCCTCGAGAACCGTGTGGCGGTAAACCTTTTATCACCGCTGTTCAATGCTCTGTCGGGTAATGCAATCTATCAGAAACAATCATTCCTTGCAGGAAAAAAAGATCAGCAGGTAGCTTCAAAACTGATGACCATCCTCGATGATCCGAATATTCCCTTTGCTCCCGGATCGAGGCATTTCGACAGCGAAGGCCTTGCCTTCATGAAAAAAGCAATAATCGAAGACGGAGTCCTTCGCAATTTTTACATCGACACTTATTACGGACGCAAGCTTGGCATGGCTCCCACAAACGGAAGCTCATCGAATATTGTCTTCAGGCTCGGCGACCGCGACCTCGATGCAATGGTCAGATCACTGCAAAAAGGAATATTTATTACCGGTTTCAACGGAGGAAACTGCAACGGATCAACAGGCGACTTCTCATACGGTATTGAGGGATACCTTGTAGAGAACGGAGAGATAATCCATCCGGTGAATGAGATGAATATCACCGGTAACATGACAAAGATATGGATGAACCTCACTGAAGCAGGTAATGATATTATCGAAGGCAGTGCTGCCAGGATACCTTCCCTGCTTCTCGACCAGGTTGATTTCAGCGGAATCTGAAGATGCAGGGCAGGATTACATCGGTTGATTTCTTCCGCGGGCTGACTATGTTCCTCCTGGCCGGGGAAGCCAGCCTCCTGTATGATCATTTTCAGGAAGCTGACGGAGCAATATTCACGTTCCTGGGAACACAACTCAGTCACCATGAATGGCACGGATTACATTTCTGGGATCTCATACAGCCATTCTTCATGTTCATCGTGGGAGTTGCCATTCCATTTGCAACTGCCAACAGGCTGAAAAAGGGAGAGAGCATGAAGAGGATAACACTTCATGCCTTTAGACGCTCCGGACTGCTCCTGTTCCTGGGCTGGGCACTCTATTTTATTGCAGCCGGAAAACTGGTCTTCAGGTTCCAGAATGTTCTTGCACAGCTGTCGGTGACATATCTGGCTGCCTTCCTGATCATGAACTGGAAGACAAAATACCAGGTTCTCTTTACTCTTGTCCTTCTTCTCCTCATAGATCTTGCTTATCGCTTTTTTCCTGTGGAAGGATTCAATCATCCATGGGTGAATTATGAGAACCTCGGAGCATGGGTAAACCTCCAGATAGAAGGTGTGAACCACCGGACTCCCTGGGCTACACTTAATGTCGTTTCAACAACCGCCCATACTGTTTGGGGTGTTCTCTGCGGCAAATTGCTGATGAGCGATAAAACTTCGCGTAACAAGATCCTCACTCTTGTAATTGCCGGAGTCACCTCCCTCGTTATCGGTTACTCACTCGACTGGCTGAATATTACGCCCATTATCAAGAAGATAGCCACAGTATCATTCATTTTCGCAAGTGGCGGATGGACAATACTGGCGCTTGCACTCTCATACTGGCTTATTGATGTTATGAAACTTTTTTCAAGAGGCTCCAAATTCTTTATTCTCGTGGGCATGAACAGCATATTCATATATCTCTTTTTTGAACTTAAAGGAGCCGACTGGCTGACAAGAATGGCAAAACCGTTCAGTAATCTGTTCTTTTCATGGGGTGGTGAGCTTACCGTTGCCATGATCACCAGTCTGCTGGTGTGGGCAATGATGTGGTATATTTGCTACTTGTTGTATAAAAATAAATTGTTCATTAAAATATAAGTTATATAATACCTGACGTCTGGTGCCTGACGCCTGATGCCTGATGCCTGATGCCTGTATTAACCTGATAATAATTGAATTATGCTGCTATCAACTTGCGGATTGGTTTGTGATGAGTGTGAATTCTTTAACAAGACATGCACTGGTTGCATAAACGTTAAAGGATCAACATTCTGGGCTAAGGAGATGATGCCTTCCAAAGTATGCCCGATGTATGATTGTGCAGTTAACAAAAAAGGATTCAAGGATTGTGGTGGCTGTCCGGAATTGCCCTGTAAGCTTTTCCTCGACATGAAAGACCCTGACTCGACAGAGGAACAGCATAAGGCTTCAATCGGAATCCGCGTGGGAAGATTAAGAGGGAACTAACCCGGTGACCCCCGCCCCGCTGCGCAGGGCACCCCCTAAAGGGGGTCTAAAGTCAATTACTAAATATTATTTTTTACTTTGCATTTAGGCCCCCTTCAGGGGGCAAACGCGCGCAGCGCGATAGGGGTCCCTCCGACTATCGGAACGGTTATTGATGTTCCATCGAGGTCGACAGTAAGCTTCGTCCCGGGTTCAGGCCATAGTGTAAATTCCCTGTCGCTGGAGAAGATCATCAATCCTATTCTTTTACCTGCAGGTATTATCTGATCGTCGGGTTCAAGTTCAAAAGTCATTTCATAGAATTTCCCCGGCTTGAGCGGTTTGCTGGCGCTCAGTGATTTATAGTTACGAAGATCGGCCCATCCGCGGTTTATCAGGTTATCGTTGACACTCGCTGAAGGTGTCGACCAGGGCAAAGCGACCATCCATACCGACAGGTTAACAGCTTGTTTATCGCTGGCTGCCCTGATGGTAATGACCGGGGTTCCGGAAATATGGACCGGCTCCTTAAGCGGTTCTGTTACAAATAATAGTCTGTTAGCCGATGTCTCAGCTTTTGCAAGGTCACTGCCGCTGAAAGAGACATCATCGGTGATAGTTTCCCTGCCCTGTTTGCCTGGTTTTAAAAGTACCAGCGATCCTGCTGCCGGCGCTCCTTTTTTAAGAAGAAACCTGACAGACTCTGCACCAGGGTTGGGGTATGCAGCGTAGGGAGTAGGTTTCTGCCTGTCGCTGTTCTCACGTACTATCCACGCTTTCGGATCATTTTCAACATTGTTCTCCACCCCAAAGAGATATCTCGTGAACCATTTATTCATCATGGTGAAGGGCGGCGGCCCTCCATGTCCGCCCTGGTGGAAATAGACCTGGCAAGGGACACCTTTGTTTTCGAGAACATCAATAAAACGGGCACTATGACTCATCATTACATTCCAGTCGTTAAAGCCGTGTGCCATCAATACTGCAGCCCTGAAATTTTCCATATAATTCATCAGATCGCGTTCTGCCCAGAAGCTGTTGTAATCTCCTGTTCGGCGGTCGTGCTTCTTAAGCATCTCTCCTCTCCAGACGCTGTCGCAATATGAACAGTTGTCGGGATTGGAGTGTACGAAATCATATAGTACGTCGACATCTTCTCCCAGGTAACCACCCGGACTGCGGACAAGGCCGTTCGACCTGTAATAATGGTAGTATGAGTTGTTTGGTGATACCGGGATTATTGCTTCGAGGCCCTCAACTCCCGTTGTGGCGGCAGCAAACGGAATTGTTCCGTTATACGAGGTACCGGTCATTCCTACTTTTCCTGTGGTCCAGTATGCTTTTACCTCTTCGCTTCCATCGGGAGTTGTATAGCCTTTAGCCCGTCCGTTGAGCCAGTCTATCACAGCCTTTGGCGCCAGGGCTTCTATCCTTGTACCTATTGTCGGACAGCCTTGCGACAGTCCGGTTCCGGGAGCAGAGGAATGGATCACAATATACCCGTATGGCAGCCACGTACGCACCTGTGAGGTTGAGATTACAGGACGTTTCCCCATTCGGATGATCTGTGGAGGAGTGGTATGATATTCCGGCGGATCCTGGAACAATTCCTGTTTCACATTCCAGAAATAATCTTTACTGTTTCCTGCTGTCCCTGCAAAATATGGACTCGATTCATATATCACAGGCAGCTTAAGTCCTTCTGTTTCTGTCTGCTCAGGACGTGTCACATCGACATGCATCCTGTCTTTTTTGCCGTCGCCATCGCTGTCGAATTCTGTCTCGACCCAGAGGTCGTGCCTGATCCATTTCTCCGGATCCTCAAAGGCGGGTACTTTTTGAGCCTCGCCGTTGACGATTACAGGAACAATAGTCTTTCCATTACCTGGATTATCCTGTGAAGATAAGCTGGTGCTGAAAGTTGTAATTATGATAAATGCGGCAAAAAAAGCAGGGATTCTGAGCTTCATGGCAAAATTTCTGATTAGTAAACGGAAAACATGAAAAGACATCGTATCTCGGTCATTCGCATTTCAGGTTTGCCCGTTCGGCTTTTGCAGCTGTTGCAAATGCACCATAGAGGGCGTTTTTGAACGATTCGCAAGCTTCTGTTTTCTGGCCTTTACCTGCCTGTGCAAGACCGAGCTGAAAATAGAATTTTGCTTTTGCTTCGGCGGTACCTGTTTCGAGAGCCACACCTTTTTGTGCATACTCTGCGCCTTTGTCGAAGTTTTTCTTCTTGTTATAGACGTCGGAAAAGAAGTAGAACAGATCCTTGTCGTCGCCATATTTTTCAGCTTTGGTAAGCAGGGCCAGAGCATCGTCAGACTTGTCGGCCTGGTTGGCTTTGGAACCTGCGGAGCGGAAATAGGTCAGGGCCTGTGCCGAGGCAATCTTTATTTTTGCAGTATCATTTACTGTTTTCAGCTTCTCGATATACTGGTCTATTGTCTGCTCGAACGAGGCTGCATTATCCTGTTTGAGGTATATCAGGGCTTTGTTATATACGGCGCTGGCAAAATCCGGATTTATTGCCAGCAGGCTGTCGAAAGTTGCAATAGCCTTGTCGAATTCGTTCTGGCTGAAATATCCTGTAGCCTGTTTGTTATAAGCCTGTACCAGTAGTTTTGATGCACTCTCCTTGTGAGCTGGAGTACCGTATTTTTCGGCTATGACACCGGCTGTTTTTACAGCTTTCATCATTTCGGGCACCGGCTTTTTGGCGGTTATCGCTGCCTGTGCCACTTTCAGATATAGTCCGGGCAGCACTTTTGAAGCTTTCTCTTTAAGGTCGGCAGCTTCGGTTCCTACCTGGTCGGCGAGAGAAATGACTTTTTCAAAAGCTGTAATAGCTGCCGCTGCATCTGTCTGTGCGGCCTTAGCGCCTTCGTTATATGCGGCTACGACATCGTTTCTTGTTTGTCCGTTGAGGACGAGGATTCCCATTGCAGAAATGATCATCATCCCTGTAATTTTTTTAAGAAGCTTCATAGTCATCAGGATTAAATAAGGTTGTCAGGAAATTATAATTTTTTCTGGTAAGGCGGTAAAATTAGAAAAATATTTTATTTATGCAAGATGGTCGATTTTCAGACTGCTTAATGACCAACAGCTGCCACTAATATTCAATCCCTCCTTCTTCCGATTGAACTAAAATCCATGCCATTGACTTTTACATATCAGCCTTGCCTTCATGATGATTTCTCACTTTGCATTTTGCATTCTAACCTATTTCCTCATCCACATCGGTTTCATAAGTACGATTTTCCTGTACACCGGGCACGACTTGTCATGTAATGCAGGGAGATAACCGATGCTTGAAAGGAATTCATTTACTATCTCGCCTCCGGTGAAAGCGAATGTTTTTTTGAAGAGTTTAACCCACTCCTGCAGCTGTCGGGGATGGTGGTATTCCAGCCACTTTTCAAAAGAGCCATACTCTTTTTGCAGTTCCACGATCACTTTTGCATTTTCTATTGCAGCGTTTATCTTCAGCCTGTTTCTGATGATCGCCGCATCATTTAGCAGGCGTTGCCGGTCTTTTTCGCTGTATGAGGCTACTTTTCTTACATCAAATCCGTGAAAGGCTTTTCTGAAAGCTTTTTCCTTGCGGAGAATGATCTCCCAGTTCAGTCCTGCCTGGTTAAGCTCGAGGATAAGCCTTCCGAAGAGCTCATTATCGTCGTGAAGCGGAAAACCATAATGATTATCGTGGTAGTTCTTATGAAGGTCACGCTTTTCTCCCTCAGGGAGGTTTGTAATGTATTCGCAGTATGTCATTGGTATAAGGGTTTTTAAGTGATCCGCATCAATTATTTACTGATTAGTATCTAATCAAAAATCAGTAAGTAATATAATTGATTTTCTGGAAAATTATCATTGGCTTCGCTTCATTTGATTGTAGAATACTGTATTCCAATTGTCGGGAATTATTGCTTTGCAGGAAACAGATACAAAATCGGGCAAGGATGATTATTGCATTGAATGAGCTGTTGATAACATTTGCCATCCTGTAAAATTAATTGTCTGCCTTTTGCTTTTTCGTTATCTTGCATCTGTTCGCTGCATTTTGTTATTCATGAGTGCTCTTTTCAGAAACAAATACCGTATTGGTTCTGTCCGGTGCCGGAATTACGATTATTCGCATCCCGGGAAATATTACATTACAATATGCACAAATAACAAAATACCATGGTTCGGTCATGTTGAAAACGGAAAAATGGTTTTATCGGAAATTGGGGTGGTGGCCGATAAATATTGGTTGGAAATATCAATACATTTCCCATTCATTGAATTGGATGAATACATTATAATGCCGGATCATATGCATGGGATTATTACCATCAAAAATAAAAAAACCGATGTATTGGTAGATCCGTTGCATGCAACGGATCTACCGAATATTCCGGACATCCCAAATATTCCGGACATCCCAAATATTCCGGACATCCCAAATATTCCGGACATTACAAAAATAATGGATAACCACATTAATGAATATATGTCATCAATTTCCCCGAAACCCGGTTCATTGGGATCAATTATCCGGTCATATAAATCGGCGGTTACCGTTTATGCAAAAAAAATAAAATATGATTTCGCATGGCAACGATCATTTTACGATCATATTATCCGGTCCAATGCTGACTTGAACCGCATCAGGGATTATATCCGCAGAAATCCGGCAAAATATAAATCGGACACATAAACAAGGATTTATTCCTGATAATGTCTATGAAATGGACTACATAAGAAATTTATTCTTTATCCTGCGTGCCGTCATTGGTGGTACGCACGTCATCTATGGTCATTGGCGCTTTGCGCGTCATTGGGCCTGCGGCCGTCATTCAGTTGTAAAATGCTAAAGAGCAATTGAATTACCCACCTTCGCTACCTCCTTCGCAAAAGCTACGGAGGTCGAAGAAGGCTTCGGTGGGCAAAGCGATTGAATGACCATTGAATGTTCTTAAGTACATCGGTTTTGGTATCCTCGGCATAGGTTTTATTATCGGTGTAATATTCGGGGTACAGGCACTGTGGAACTGGCTTATCCCTGATCTGTTCAACGGTCTGGTACTGACTTACTGGCAGACTGCAGGATTATTCCTCTTATCCAAGATCCTCCTTACCGGCATTGCACCGGGAGGTCAACATGAAAAGAAAAAGGACTGGTAGAAGAAAACAACGAGAAATGCCGGGTGAACGACCAGAAATACCAGGAGATAGTTGAAGGTGCCAATGCCTGATCTATAAACCGGGATTATGGAGAGTGAGCATGTCCGGTTACTCTTGCCGGACATCTTTTCTTCGAAGTCTCAGCTTCGATTTTATCTTCTGATAGAAAGTCTTTCCAAGCAGAAGAATACTTACGTAAAAGGTTATTTCACCAAAGATGATCAGCCCGGTTATGATTCCTGCCATTCCGGCTTTCGAAAATCCCAGCCAGGGTATAATCAGGATGAGAAGCCATGCCACACAGGAGAGAATAAAAAGGATATATCCCAGGGTCTTTATCATACCAGGGGCAAGATAGTCAGATTTTCTAATTTGTCCGTGTAGTCAATTGGCTTCGCCATCATTCATAACTAAACAATTTAATGACAATTGAATGACGACAGGTTTTTCATGCTCAACTCCCTATCCCTCTGCCAGACCATTCTTCACCAGCCACTCCAGCGAATCCTTCAGATCGCTGCGGGAAGGTGATTCAGTGTGCATCGATCCGGCAATCATCGAAATCTCAGAAGGTCCGGCTTTTAACAGATCCTGGGCCATGGCAACTGAATAGAATATCCAGGATAGAAGTCTTTCCTGTGTCATATTACATAATTTTCAATATGCCGCAAAGAAGCTAATTCAGAAATTAAATCTGATTCCTGCAGAAAAATCAAGACGGTAGAGGCTTCCAAAATCTTCTTTCTTTTCGATCTCCACAATCTTTATTCTTTTACCATCATCAATCTGGTATTCCGTTAGCATACCCGTTATATATGTGAGCTGAAATCCCAGTTTACAACTCTCAGAGAGCCCTATATCATAACCTATCTCGGTGCTCATTCCAAGGGTGCCTCCTTTCATCAGGAAATCATCAAGCACAATTGCTTTATCCCTGAACTCTATATACCCCAGTCCATAAGTTGCATAAAATGAGTCTCTTCCCGGAAAGCGACTGGCCCGCACAGTAAATATAAAATTGTACAGTGAGATATTTATATTATCAGCTATGGTCCCATATTCAGTAAATCCCCATTCGTCAACCAACCGTACTTTATCCTTGCTGTTCGAGGTCCTGAAGCTGCGGTATTCCACACCAAGTCCAAAATACTTCGACAGGAAATATGAAAAGCTGCCACCGAACTGGTAACCTGATTTCAGTTTCTCCTGGTATTCAGTTAAATCCGGGGTGATATCTTTTTTAATTTTCCCAAGCTGGTAACCATAGCCGGTGTTGAAGGATAACCTTAACCTCCCGAAATCACGGTAGGAAGTTGCACGTACTTTTGGAACAGGTACTATAGGTTCAGAAGTCTCGTATCTGTAACTCAATACATTGCCAGCCGGAAGGGAAACAGTCCTGAATTCATCATTTACCTTTATGGAGTAATAGATAAAATCAGGTTTTACCAGTTGGATGCTACATTCTATCGTATCACCTCCGGTTGTGATGATCAGATCCTGTGCATATGAACGGAGCAACAAGGATAAAAAGATAAAAAGAACAAGAAACTTTTTCATTTTTCCATAGAATTCAGGATTCTGACACTAGAGCAATCCTCAGTTCGCACTACAATCATTCTGCAATAAATCCCCTGTCATTTAACCAGGCTACAAAACTGTCACGCCACATAGCTACACCATTCCCCCTGTCGATGCCTGAATCAAATCCATGAGATCCCTTTGAGTAGATATGCATCTCAACACTTACCTTATTTGCTGTCAGCGCCTTATATAGCTCAATGCAATTTGCTGCAGGAGTCGTCGTATCCTCACCGCCGTTCATGATAAAAACAGGCGGAAAACCGGAAGCCTTCCTGACCATCTCCTGGTACGAATCATTGAGCCCCGGATAAAAGAGTCCGACAAAGTCCGGATCACTACTTACCTGGCCAAAATCAGCATACGAAGGAAGCTCTTTCTGATACATACCCAGTGCTGTCATAATCGACAATGATCCTCCTGCAGAAAACCCTCCAATGCCAATCTTATGCTCATCGATGCCCAGCTCTTCACGCCTGCTCCTCAGTAACCAGATCGCCTGCCGTGCATCGGCATAAACGTGGGGAGCATAATCTTTCCAGCCGAGCCTGAATCCCTCCTGGTCGGCATTGAAAGTCCTGTATTTAAGTACCAGACATGTTATTCCATGTTGAGCCAGAAACAAAGCCATATCGCTTCCTTCCCTGTCGAACCAGACGTCGCGAAAACCACCGCCGGGACAAATGACCATTGCGGTGCCGCTGGCTTTTCCTTTTTCTGGCCGGTAGATCACGAATCCGGGATCCGATACGCAGCTGAATACCCTGTTGCTCTGAGAGTCAGAGCTTCCCCGGAACGTGTTAGATACAAGCTTCTCCGTCTTATATTTAACAGGATTGCCTGGAATACCATTTGGCCATAAAGGCTGAATATCAGGCAGCTGAGCCGGGCTGGCAACGCTCAGCATCAATGCTGCACCAAGAAGGAACTGTGAATAGAATTTCATTTTAAGATAGGTAGTTAGTTAATTATCTATTGTAAAAATGCTGTAAGAGCCATAACCACAAGCGGAAGTGTAAGAATACTGAAGATTGTTGAGACGAATACATTGCCGACAGCCAGTGAATCATCAGAACCAAGCTCCTTTGCCATTATCACCACTGTGGCCATGCATGGCATTGAAGCCTCAAGTATTATTACTGATGATACAAGCCTGTCGGGCGTGAAGCCTGCATAATGCCCTGCAATATAGAAAAGTGCAATCAGCAGCGCAGGGGCGACGACCAGCCTGTTCAGGCTTATCAGGTAAAGGCTCTTCCTGCGAAGCAATCCTCCTACATTTGAGAAGTAAAGCATAGCTCCTATATATAGCATCGAAAGCCAAGTGTTTGCGGCGCCCAGGTCGGTCATTGGCTTCAGCAGCACTGAAGGGAGCTTCACGGATAACATAAAGAACAAAAGACCCAGGAGGGTGGCAATGGTATTCGGATTTATGACCTTCACGATGCTCTTCTTCCAGGAGATACCGTTGCCATGACTCAGGATCACCACTCCCACAGTCCACATAAGGATTGTCGACACAAGCTGGTACATGCTTGCATATAGCAATCCTTCAACACCAAAAAGTGCCGTAACCAGTGGAAAACCAAGAAATATTGTGTTCCCGAACATAGAGTGTGTCCTGAATACTGCCGATTCGGCATCCTTCAGCTTAAAGACCCTTGCAGAAAGAGTCCCGATAACCAGCAGCAGCAGGATAACAAGAACTGCGACCGCAAGCACTGTCAGGCTGTTAGAGATCAGTTTTGGAGAAGCTTCAAGCCTGAAAAAATTTGTGAAGAGCATCAGTGGAAGGGAGATATTGAATATCACCTTTGAAATGACATCCTTCGACTCGCGGTTGAAAACCCCAGCCTTTGCCGCAATAGCACCAATAATAACCACTACGGCAAGAATGGCTATCTGGGTAAGGACTATCTTCGACTCCATCTGAAGAAACCCAGTATCGTTACGACAGTTACCAATACCATCGCAATAATTGCAGCAATGGCGATAGTATTATAATCAGAATTCCTTTTCAGGTATATACCGAGAAATGCCCAGATGACTGACAATCCGATAAATGGATTCTGCAGGCGGAGAAGGGCCAGGGAGACGATCACCGTGCCGGCTGCAATCATAATAATCGTCCACACCGGCTCCGGGATTCCGAAGCCGTTCCACTGATATTGTACAAGCAGAGCCGTTATGTTAGCTATCGTGGCTATGCAGATCCAGCCGAGATATGTACCGAAAGCTGCCTTTACAAATCCCATGGGAAGGTTGCGGATTGACAAATTAATGTATATAAGAGTGATGAGAAGAAGAATCATTATCATCACCGAAAGAGGTATACGCTGGTAGTGCCATGCGACTATCCAGAGAGCATTCAGAAAGCAGGAGATGGCAAAGAGCCAGCCGATACTCTCAAGCATTTTTTCGTTCGACGACCTGAACTGCAGAACCAGGAATACTGCTATCAGCAGGTAAATGACACCCCATATTGAGAATGTCAGACCTGTTGGCACGAAAAGGTTAGGCAGGGCATCGGAAAGCTGGCCGGTAGTCTTGTTGTTCAGTGGCAGGGCGTTGGCCAGGTAATTCATCAAGACCATCACTCCAAAGAAAATCAGGTTGATATATTTTAGCATGGCTGCAAAATATAAAGGTTATATAAAGGTCCGCATAGAATACAAATATAATAAAAGTCTTGCTTTGGCAGCCGAAGCCTTGGCGAAGGCTGGCGGTCTTGTGTACAGGGTCTTTTATCATTATCCCACTCACCCACTCTTTTTTCTATCCGCTTATAAACAAACTCTTGCTGGAGTACTCCGGATCGCAGGTGAGGTTGACCTTCAGTTTTCTCCACCCTGCTTCATCGCCGGGTGTAGGGATATGTGTCAGGTGTACCTCACAATCGCGCAGCAGCTTAAGGTTTTCGAGAGCCATTTTTGCAGCCGGATTTGAAAGAGCGCTGATACCCAGTACTATTAGTGTCTCGTCAACGTCGAGGCTTACAAGCTTCCCGTCGAGGATATCTTTTTTCAGGTACTTGACAGAGTTTATTATTGCTTCGGGAAGGAGGTACATTTTATCGGGCAGCCCTGCAAGGTGTTTTGCTGCATTAAGGATCAGGCTCGAGGAGGCATGAAGAAGAGGTGAGTTTTTGCCTGTGATAATAGTTCCATCGTGGAGCTCCAGGGCCGCACCGCAGAAGATACCATCGTGTCCCTTCCTCTCCGCTTCGGCATCAAGGGCTGCCTGGCGTGCAGGAAGCACCACCCTCCGGTCGTCAGATCTTGCACCCACCTTTATCATTATCATGTTGATCCGGTCAACGATATCCCGTTCTGCCAGACCCATTGCAAATTCGACGTTGCACCGGAAGTACCTTCTGATTATCTCCTGGTATGAAGCTTCCGCAATAAGCTTATCATCGATTATACCTGCGCTGGCACGATTTACACCCATATCGGTGGGCGACTGGTACATCGAGCTTCCGCCAGTGATTTTCTCAATTATTCGTTTCAGAAGATGAAATGCCTCAATGTCGCGGTTATAGTTTACAGTCTTGATGTTATATGATTTCAGGTGATGATCGTCGATCATCACTTTATCATCGAGGTCTACCGTTGCTGCCTCATAGGCGATGTTTACAAGATGGTCGACAGGAAGATCCCATATCGGGAATGTCTCGAACTTGGCATATCCTGCCTTGATACCTCTTTTATATTCATGGTATAAGTTGCACAGGCATGTTGCCAGCTTACCGCTTCCCGGGCCAGGACCGGTAACTATGACTATCGGCTTGGTAGTCTCGACATATTCGTTTACACCATATCCCTGATCGCTGACTATCAGGTCGATATCGGTAGGATATCCTTTCGTTGGATAATGAAGATATACCTTTATCCCCCGCATCTCAAGCTTATTCCTGAAGGCCTTTGCAGGGGGCTGGTCCTGGTAGCGTGTTATTACCACCGCTTTTATCTCAAGGCCCCAGTCGCGAAAATCGTCAATTGTTTTTAGTGCATCGACATCGTAGGTAATGCCAAAATCGGCCCTCACCTTTTTTCTTTCAATGGCTCCTGCATGAATACAGAGTATGACATCGATGTTATCTTTCAGCATCTGAAGGAGCCGCATCTTGACGTTCGGATCGAAACCGGGAAGCACCCTTGCAGCATGATAGTCGTAGAGTATCTTACCCCCGAATTCAAGATAAAGCTTATGGTTAAAACGGTTTACCCTCTCAAGGATAGAAGCAGTCTGTTCACTGAGATATTTTTCGTTGTCGAAACCTGGTTTCTCCGGATCTTTCATATGTAATCCTGTCTATTCTGAAGAATAATACATGCATCAATATTAGCAATTTTTTCAGATTGCTTTATTAATGTTGATATCTAAAAATTCATTCCGTTTGATACCTTTGCGTTATGCATTAAGTCTTATTTATTAAGAAATAATCATTCTCTCCCATGATGCAGAAAATCTTCCGGTCCGGGATTCTTATAATCCTTGTATTTTCGACATTATCCCTGCATGCACAGCCACAGATCGAAAATATCGACCGCGGCATTGTGGCCGTAAAGAACAGCGGTACAGTTGTTTTCATAAGCTGGAGGCTTCTCGCCGGTGATCCTTCAGATATTTCCTTCAACATATACAAGGGAACCAACAAGCTGAATGCTGAACCCCTTGAACAAAGTACAAACTATATTGATAACGCCGGCACACTTACCGACACATATTATTTAGTTCCTGTTATTGCCGGT